>JASLGV010000470.1 GCA_030149995.1 Pedobacter sp. | reverse complement strand
ATGGTTATATCGGGAGTAATGGAGCTTAACGACGGAAAAAAACGTGTGCAGTTTAAGAAAGGTGATGTATATTATGCAAGAAAAAACCAGTTACTGAAATTTGTAAAATATCCTTTGGAAGGGGGCGAGTTTAAATCGCTCTCTATTTTTTTTGACGAAAAGATACTTCAGGATTTTAGTGTAGAATACGGTTACAAGGCAACAGAGGAGGTCGATAAATTTGTTTTTACCAGGTTATCTGGCAGTAAGGCTCTTTCTACATTTATGCAATCGCTTGCCGGATACGAGCAGGCACTAAACAGTGGCGAAGCAACAGATCTGGTGTTGTTAAAGCAGAAAGAAGCGCTGCTGTTATTGTTGAAATATGATGTTTCTTTAAAAAATGTACTGTTTAATTTTTCTGCACCGCACAAGATCGATCTCGAATCTTTTATGCAAAAGAATTTCCATTTCAATGTAAGCCTGGAACGTTTTGCGTTTTTAACCGGCAGGAGCCTTTCTACATTTAAACGGGATTTTGAAAAGATATTTAACTTAACCCCCAATAGATGGCTTATTCACCGCAGGTTACAGGAAGCTTACTACCTCATTACAGAAAAAAACAGAACGCCCACAGATGTTTACCTGGACGTTGGATTTGAAAACCTGTCGCATTTTTCTTTTATCTTTAAAAAGAAATTCGGTCAGCCACCCAGCGCTTTATATTCAAAATAAGCGCTGGTTATTTAAATTTGTAACCCCTCGCTTTGAGTACACCAGCTTTTTTAATCTCGAAAAGATCTTCTGCATAAGCACCTGTTAAAGGGTAGGCCCGGTTATCTTTAATGGAAAAATAGGGACTTGGATAGGCTTCTTTAATTACATGATCATATTCATCTGTAAGATCAAAAGAAAGCGAATCTTTAAACTTTAGAGAGGTAGCGTTTATCTTTTTGGAGACCTGCTGATCAAATTTATATGGATCTCCGGGCCGTGCCCAGCGTCCGTTTGTTGTTGGATAAACATCAAAATACTGATATTTCTCATGATAAAGCTTGCCACAATGCTCGCTTACAAATAACAACACATATTGGTAATTAGAGAAAGCGGGGGTACCATAGTGATCAAAAGCTACAAAATTAATGGTGTCTTTCTGATAATCACCATACATGTTTTTAATAATTTTATAGGTCGATTCGTATTGCGTGTCTAAAGAGATGGAATTACAATAATATGGATTTATATTTTTTACCTTAATTTTTTCAGCTATAAAGACATAAAGTTTTGGATTTTTATCCTTGCATATTTCTTTTTCTATGCATATTTCCGGTGCTAACTTAATATTAATCGGATTGATTTTAATTAAATCGGCAACTAAATATTTTTGGGTAATAAAACGGTAAGAAGTGAAATACAGGCTGTCTTTTAAATCTGCTTTGATTTGAAAGGAACCATCTTTATCCGGTACAACAACAAAATTAGTGTCTTTTTTTACCTCACAGATTTTTCCATTTGCCTTTGCATCAATTCAGAAATTCTCTCAGGAGACCTGTTTTTCTTCGGCGTTTTAAGTACAGCTGATAGCTCCCGGCTGTATGAATCGGACAACTTATTTACTGTGTCATTCAGAACAACCTGAAAGTCAGGCGTAAATTCGTGCCTTTTGGTTATGGTATCTCTTGCAGTACCTTTTATCCATACCGTTTGAGCCGACAATTGGAGACAGAAGAATAAAATCAAGGAAGTGAAAAATATTTTCATGCGTTAATTGGAGCAGGTCTCTAATGAATTATGTGTCTGAAATTAATTTATAAAATTTCTGTTAAGTTTTTGTTTTTAAGACGGATGCGCTGACTAATGTTTGTGTTGCCGTTCCAGTTCTTTTTGTTTAAGCACAGGCCAAACAGGCAGATAATCATAAGTAGCATAAATTTCAGTATTGAAGCCTTCCCAGGCACCTTTTTCTATGGCCATATTTACTTTTCGCAGGTATCTGGCCGGAAATTTAAGCGTAACAATCTGCCCTAAGCCCATGGCTACATTCCAGGATAATACACGTGCTTCTTTGGGTGGAAATTGCTTGTAAAACTGGTTCTTGAAATTAATGGACTGAATGGAATCGACGGTCTTGTTCTGCTGATGCTTTAAAATAACAGTCAGCATCAGGCTGTCTGAATCCAGTACATAAGGGTCTGATTGCTGTGCGTTTGCCTCCATGGTGAGTAAGACAAAGGGCAATAAAAAAAGGAGGTATTTTATCTTCATCATAATATCTGAATAATGGGAAATTGTGGCTCAGAAATACTAAAATACGTAAAAAATGGTAAATACTTTAATCGGTTAGCTGCATCACTTATTTGGGAAATTGATGCAGGCCATAAAACAAGACCGGCACAAGATCAGGGCTTGGTTGCAGTTGTTAAACTTACTACTTGCGCATGACGATTGTAAAGCATTGCAGCCACATAATATTATTAATTTTAGCCGCTAAATTTAATGATAAAGGATTTAGCAGAATAACCTGATTCTGATACGCTGTATAACCTATATAACAGAACGATGCAAAAACTAATTCCCAACGTCGCTTTAGATGAAATAATCAATGTAACCTCCAACAAGGTCAGGTTAAAGGATTTTGTGGTGTACGATATTGACTACAGCAATAAGGATATTCTAAAGTGCGATTATCCAACACGGGTATCTGGTTTTGGGGTGATCCTGGTGCTGAAGGGATCGGCCGATGTAAGCGTTGATATTGAGCAAAAGATTTTGAAAAAGG
>JASLGV010000458.1 GCA_030149995.1 Pedobacter sp. | reverse complement strand
GGCAGAGGATCTGCCGTTGTTACGTCTGTACCCTTAAAAGGCTTACCACCTCCGGGAACCGGCGAAGCACGGTGACTCAACACCGGATCTACCAATATTGTTTTACCATCAATTTTAATGAGATATGAGGAATGTCCCAGCCAAACCATGGATGGAGTATCTCCGGACATTGATTTCCAATCGACCTTTTTAGAAGGAATGGGTTCTTTTGGAGTACTTTCGGCCGATTTTTTGAATAAAAATTCGTACAGCGCAAGGCCTATATTTTGCGTTACCTGTGGGGTATTACTTAAATTTTGAAATTTTCCATCTCGGTAATTAGGCGATTGCCGAACACGTTCCAGTCTCTGGCCTGAAGGTCTTTTACCAAATAGCGGGTGCATCATATAAACGGTTATTAAGCCTGCAAGAAGCACAATCAACAGCGCAAACACCCGCATAAAACGGATTTTTTGTTTTTTAGGTGTATGGATTGTTTTCATCTTCTTAAATCTTATACAAATTTAAAGATGAATTTACGCTAAAACTTTCTTGTAAAGCTCATTTTTTGTTTCCTGAAAAGCTCACATTTTAACAATCCCACACCGCAGTTAGCAGCCGTATCTTATTGATTTATAACTACCGGCTGCACTGAATAACGTTTCAGCATCTCAGATGGTACTTAACCACATTTCTTGAAGTGGCAGCAAGCGGGTATCTTCAACTGCTGCCATCCGGTGTCCCGTAATTTTCATATATCCTTCATCCTGCTCAAATGAAAAGAAATCAGCCACACTTTTTTGCCTGATAAGCATACAGATATCCCAGTATTCTTTTTCGGGACCGATTAAAAAATGATCGCCTTTACCAATAAAAAGTATTTCGCCTCCGCTGGCTTCTAAAAAAGGCTGAGCCTCTTTTATATAACGAAAGAAAGCATCCTGCCCACTTATTGGATGGACAGGCGCCAAAGCCGGATTCGCCGCATAATCGGCTTCCTTTTTCAGTTTTATTAAATTCAGGTTTACAATTGCACCTTCTATATTTTTATTAAACAACCGTTTACCCGATTCATAGCTGGGATATAAATATTGTGCTGACATTTTTCTGCTATAAAATTATGAATACAGGTTTGATCCAGATCCATATTCCTTGATGGCCAGTTTTTCGGCATTTAAAATTTCCAGTTTGTAATTCACAAAGAAATCATCATTACGTGGGACGATGTAGATAAACTCAAAAGTAAAAGCCTGTTCTCCATACTGCTTCCAATCACTTTGTAAACCTGCGTTGGTAAATTGACCGGCATTTAATGAAAATTTTATCCTGTTAACCAGCGATTCCAGGTTGAGCGCCCCCTGGATTAATATTTTCTGATTAAGGGTATTGGTAATACAAAGCACCCCCATGGTGGTTTTCTGATTTTTAGCTTCTTCCTTAAGAAGCTGCTTTAACGACTTATCCATCTTTAAATTTTAACAATTATTGAATATTTCCGCCCAGCTCAAATAAAAGCTGGCTCATGACCTGCATGGATTTAGTTTTTTTTGATCCCAGAAATTCTTTGGTAATGCTTTCGGCGGTCACTTTAGCCTCTTCCAATATCTTTTGTCCGCTTGTGGTAATCACTACATAGCTAACCCGCGCATCCCGTTCGTTGGCCATGCGCTTAACCAGCCCTGTTTTTTCTAAAGGGTTTAATAAACGTGTTACACCCGAAGCGGTTAACCCTACTTTTTCGGCCAGGTCAATACGGCGCATCCCCTGCCCGGGTGTTTTATCCAGCAGGTATAAAATCATAAAGTCGCTAAATCCCAACCCATGAACATTCAATGCGTCATACTTTCTTGATAAAAGAGATTGAACCTTATTCAGGTTTATAAGCAAAATTAATTCATCACTTATCATTGATATATATTTGAGTATTCAAGTATTTATTTAATACAAAAGTATAAATTTATTCGCCATTTACAAGTCATAAACGCAGCAAAACCAGAAAGGATCCGGTTTTGCCGCGCACCGTTAATCAATTACGACAGTACTTTAGTTTTATTCATTGGATTTAAACCCAGATTGGCCAGCATGCGCATATCTTCGGTAACACCCGGATTTGGTGTTGTTAGCAAGGTTTCGCGCTCGCCCATAAAGATGGAATTGGCACCAGCCATAAAACACCAGGCTTGTTCTGTTTCGGTCATTTCCACTCTTCCTGCACTTAAACGCACCATTGCTGCCGGCATAACGATGCGCGCGGTTGCAATCATCCGCACCATATCCCAAACATCCACCTTCGGATTGTTTTCAAGGGGCGTTCCTTCTACCCTTGCCAGCGCATTGACCGGAACGGATTCCGGATGTTTCTGCATGGTGGCCAATGTGGTGAGCATGGCAATGCGATCGCCATGAGATTCGCCTAAACCAATAATTCCACCCGAACAAACGGTTATTCCGGCTTTACGTACATTTTCTATTGTATGGATCCGGTCGTTAAAAGTCCGTGTACGGATTACTTCCCCATAATATTCTTCGGAAGTATCCAGGTTGTGATTATAGGCATGCAAACCGGCTTCTTTCAGCCTTACCGCTTGTTCTTCTGTAAGCATCCCCAGCGTACAGCAAGCCTCCAGTCCAAGGTCGTTTACCCCTTTTACCATATCAATTACCCGGTCAAAATCGCGGTTATCTCTAACCTCTCGCCAGGCCGCAGCCATACAAAAACGTGTTGCGCCGGCGTTGCGCGCATTTTGGGCATGTTCTAATACTTTTTCGGTAGGTAACAATGCCTGTACATTAACATCGGTATGATACCTGGCCGCCTGCGAGCAATACGAACAGTCTTCGGGGCAGCCACCTGTTTTAATGGATAACAAGGTACAAACCTCCACTTCATCCGGTTTTTGCCACTGCCGGTGTATACTGGCTGCTCTGAAAACCAGCGACAGAAGTGGCTGGTGGTAAATCTCCTCTATTTCTGCCTTCGTCCAATCGTTCCGGATGGTGGCAGCTTTTTCTTCGTTGTTCATTTTAACTTATTTAGGTCTTTAATCATTTAAACAACAGCCTTCTATCAGCAAGACTCCTGTTTGTTTTATGCACGTTATTTAACCCAAACGTGCTTATTGTATTTTTTTTGGCAAAAGTAGTAACTTAGCGGACCAGGCACTGGTCCGGTTTTAAGATAATGAATAGTCCGGTTGAAATACCTTATAAAAGTCTTATCCAGGTGGATAAAGATTTAACCTTACCCGTATACCGGCAAATAGCCGACAGGCTGATTGATGCCATACAACGTGGTTATCTTATTGCGGGCATCAAATTACCAGGCACGCGCATTCTAAGCAAAATACTCCGGGTAAACCGCAATACAATTGTAGCTGTTTACAACGAACTGGAAACGCAGGGCTGGGTAAAGACAATGCCGAATAAAGGCACCGTTATTTTGTATGAAAAGCCTAAAAATCCGGTAAAAATACGACCGAACAACGATATACAACTCGCTTCTTATCCCAATCTGACGGGCTTTAACTTTCAGAAAACCAA
>JASLGV010000457.1 GCA_030149995.1 Pedobacter sp. | reverse complement strand
CGAAAAACTCGAATTGTACAGCTACAGTTATTACCATGCCCTGCTTGGCTACCTGTACAGAGACCGTAAAATTTACAAAGCCATAAGCCATTACGAACAAGCCATTGCGCTCACCACATCAACCCTTGAAAAATCTGCTTTAACCAAGGAAATTGAAAAACTAAAATTGAAAACAAATGAAGAATAAAAAATTATATTATTGGATTTTAACCGGACTTCTGTCCTTCTACATGCTGTTTGCGGCCTGGTTTGCCGAAACACATCAGGCCGATTTTTCCATAAAAATGGGTTTTCCCGCGTACTTCCGGGTAGAACTAACCATTGCCAAAATAATAGGTGCGCTGGTGCTTCTGTTTCCACAAACACCTGCACGCATACGCGAATGGGTGTACGTAGGCTTTTGCATTTGCATGATTTCTGCTTTTATAGCCAAATGCTACAGCGGCTACGGACCAATGGAAGCCTTACAACCTGCCATCTCTCTCCTGTTTTTCCTGCTGGTGGTTTACCTGCTTCAGAAAGTTAACCGCCAACCAGATCTGTTGCCACAAAAACAATCTTAAAGCAACAAAAAACAAGCATTCTACTTGTATACAAACAGCTCCCATGCCTTTTGGGCATGGGAATTTTATATTTCTACAACGATCCTCTTAATGAATGTAAAAGCATGTATATTTGATCTTCATTCAGCATAAATTCATTGCCTGTGTATCAGAATTTTATTGCCCATCTTCAAAACTACGTCTTCCTAAGTAAGGAGGAAGTTCAGTACTTGCGGGACCACGTAAAACCCCTAACAATCCGTAAAAAAGATTTTCTGCTCAGAGAAGGACAAACGTGCAGAGCCTCCTACTTTGTAGAGCAGGGATTGCTCAGAATGTTTTTCATCAACGATAAAGGAATTGAACAAACAACGCAATTTGCACTCGAAAACTGGTGGATAGCAGATTACATGAGTTTAATGATGCAGAAAAATGCTCATTTTTACATTCAGGCCGTAGAAAACTCATCCATAATTGCTGTTGAATATGATAAACAAGACCAGCTGTTTGAACGGCTGCCACAATTGGAGCGTTACTTTAGATTAATGATGCAACGGGTCTATGGTGCAATGCAAATGCGTTTCAAATTTCTCCATGCAAATTCTAAAGAAGAAAATTACTGGCAATTTGTCGGACAGTTTCCTCAATTTGCCCAGCGCATACCACAATATATGCTGGCTTCGTATCTCGGGCTTACCCCTGAATATGTAAGTGAGCTTCGAAAAAAAATTAGCTGATCCAATTTCTTAAACCAGTTTAACATTTGGTAGGTGCTTTACTTGATATCTTTGAACCATTATTTAAACAACAAGAAAATGGAAAAAAGAATTAACCTGGCAGCCATTGAACCCGCTGCTTACCAGGCTTTATTAGCTGTAGAAAATTATCTGGCTGGTGCAGACATCAGCAAAACTTTAAAGGAACTGATTAAAATACGGGCATCTCAAATAAATGGCTGTGCGTTCTGCATCAATATGCATACTGCAGATGCGCGCAAATACGGGGAAACAGAAAAAAGAATTTACCTGCTCAATGCCTGGAAAGAAGTGGATGGACTTTATACCGACGAAGAACGAGCAGTCCTGGCTTTAACAGAAGAAATAACGCTGATTGCCAATGGTGGTGTTTCAGAACAGACTTATCAAAGGGCAAAGGCCTTTTTTAACGATCATCAGCTGGCCCAGATCATCATGTCGGTTATAGCCATTAACAGCTGGAACAGGATGTCTATAACCACGCTGTTACAACCAGCCTAATCCCATCTGATTAAATAACCGGAATAAGAAGTATACCAAGGGCACATTTTCTATCTCATTACGTCGAAACTATGGGTGGCTCCCTGCCAGAGCCCCCTGTATGGCTGTCCATTTCTAATGCCGGTTATTTCATTGTATTCCTGAATTTCAGTTACATATTTACCTGGCCATAAAGGCGTAAAATTTACCGTACCATCGGCCGCCGTAATAAGTTCTTCCTTCCAGCCCAAAGGCGAAAATATTTGAACAGTACTACCTGCTTTTATGCTGCCATTAACAAGCACTTTCAATAAAATGGGTTTGTTGATCCTTAATTCCTCTTTGTGAACAGGAAAAATCTGTAAGGCATTGGTTGCAACGGCATCATCTCTGGTAGCCTTTTTCCCAACCACAATATGGGCACTGGCTAAAAATTCAAACTGGATGCCATTAGAAATTTTATTGATTGTATGACACACCATCAGGATGTAAGTACCGCTTAATTGAGGCGTAAAATCGGCCTGCACAAAATACTTTTTTTTACTTACCTCGAGCCTTTCCTTGGTTCCATCGGGCTTGATGAGCCACAAGCTGCAATCAGACAAATCGCCACGCCACTTATGGAGACTGTCGCGCACCGATTGTCCGTATTCGCCAAAATATACTTTAGCTGTATGTAACCGGCCTATACGACCTGTAGATTCGGTTTCAATCCACAGCGAATGAGCAAAAAGATTGACTGTAAAAAGGCTAAAAATGACTACTACAGTAAATCTGTACAATATATTCATAGAGCTATTCTATTTTTAATTTATATTTTATCGTTCGCTAAGCAGATTAGAAACATAAAACATTTTGATAAAACGCAAAATAGAAAACTAAAGAACAGACAGATAAGCGAAAATCACTTAAGTACCTCTATATGATTTTAATTCGCTTTAACCTGGTTACCATTCCCTTGCCAGTAT
>JASLGV010000419.1 GCA_030149995.1 Pedobacter sp. | reverse complement strand
CGAAAATGTCCCAGCCAAAGCGTCCATCGGTATCATGGCCGGCTAATGCAGCATCGTACACCTTACTTTTATATACACGTTTACCGATTTTCAGATCATAAAGCGTATTGTAAAGTTGCAGGCTGGTTTTTACTTTATTTTTCAATGTCTCTCTTGTTAGAACCAGATCAGAGGTTCCGCTGTCAAAGTTCAGATTCAAGGTGTCTGTACCGTTCACAATTCCTTTCACATACATGGTGTTTTGCTTGTTGATGATAAAAGGAACCGTATCGTGCAGCACCGGTTTTATATAGCTGAAATCCTTGTTCTGTGGACTCCTGATGCTGGTTAAACAGGAGTCCTTCCCGTTTAATAAAACAATAAAATCTTTCTTTGCACCCGGAGCCAGGCTAAAAACGATGGAATCTACATCTGTTTTAAACGTAATGATTTCGGGTTTGG
Organism: Pedobacter sp.; assembly: GCA_030149995.1. Lineage (GTDB taxonomy): Bacteria > Bacteroidota > Bacteroidia > Sphingobacteriales > Sphingobacteriaceae > Pedobacter. The sequence continues at coordinate 6,854 of JASLGV010000419.1, read as the reverse complement.
TTAACTTAGTTGTTAAGAATACATCGGGCTTTGCTTTTGCATCGATGTTCCAGCCTCTTACCAACCCGTTTTTCTGATAGATGTTGGCTTTATCTGATCCGGCTTTTACAATGGGTAGTTTTTTTTGTGCACCCACCAGCAGGGAGGTTGAACATAAGGCAATAAAAAGGGCCGTTTTCATGAATGTATTTTTCAAAATAAGCATTTAGTTTTGTGTTGCAGTTGATTACCAGGGGCAAGATACTGCTAATTGAATATCAGCACAAAAAAAACAGAAAATCAATATAAAAAGGGTAAGCCTGTTTTTAAAGGTATTTTAAGTTCCGTAAAGTATTAACCTGGCAGCCGGTTTCCGGCTTTCCGTATCTTAACACCTATTTATCTCTTACCTTTAGCCCCGGGCACTACGGCATATAAGCCGCAACGCCTACATTAAAACATCATCAGTCATCTTTATACGCCATCCACTTGAAAAACCTGCTTTTTATTCTCTTTAGCGTAACCTTTCTGAATGTTACGCCCAACAAATCCACCACCAAAGAACCCGTGGCCACCTGCTACGGCTATAGTCCTTGTCGTGCCTGCTCCAATTGCAGCCGCTGCAAGTATTGCAGCGGAGGCGGCAGCTGTGGTGTGTGCGCCCCGGCTAAAAGCAATCCGCCTTCATCTGCCGGCAATTCCAGTCAGACAATGAACCGGAAAGTAATCCCCTCCAGCGCAACCTGTAAAGCCCTTACCCAAAAAGGAAGCCGGTGTAAACGAAACAGCAGGGCTTCGGGCTTTTGCTGGCAACACGAAAAATAATAAGACCTGCAGAAACAAACGGCCCCGGTTCGGGCAAGCGGTTTTATTTTGAGGCCATTTGATTTTTTATACTTAATTTGTGCTTAAGCAACATCTGTACGGATGTGTTGTCTTATAACCAATAAGCGCGTTTTAAAAAGTGAGGGATTATAAAATTTTAACAGATATACAATTAACGGCCTTGTTAAAGGAGGACGATAAAAGTGCATTTGCCGAAATTTATGCCCGTTACGCCTCTCAGCTGACCGCTTTTACGGCTTCGAGGCTTTATAAACTGGACGATGCCCGGGATCTGATCCAGGATCTTTTTGTAAAAATATGGACGCAACGGCATACACACGAAATTGACCGGAACCTTAAAGCATTTCTATTTTCGGTTACCCGTCGCCGCATTGTGGATCAGATCCGCAAAAACATACACCACGAAGCGTATGCACACAGCATTCAACAGCTGGAAAAGGCTTACGGTGCTTTTACCGAAGAGCAGCTCATGGCCAAAGAACTGGAAAAACACATACAAAACTCGCTCGAAGAACTGACACCCGGCGTAAGAAAGGTGTATAAAATGAGCCGGGAAGCCGATATGAGCATTGAGCAGATTGCCCGCCAACTGCAGGTTTCGCCGCAAACGGTTAAAAACCAGCTCAGCTCTGCATTAAAGCATTTACGCCAGGCCCTTTCTGCCATCCGGGTTTTATTTATGTAACAGGCTTAGCCCCGCACAAAAAATATTTTATTTTTCGATAGTACCCATACGGGTTTCGAACGACTACTGTCCAAATACGGATAAACATGAGTCGCGATCACATAGCAGACCTGCTTAACAGGTACCAGGCCGGAAAAACTTCGGCCGAAGAAAATACGCTCATCGAAAACTGGCTGGAAGCAAACGGCCACATCAGTTCTTCCTGGGCGGATATGGAAAGTGCTGAAAAAGATCAGTGGCTTTCGTTGCTGTATACCCGGATCAGCGATGCAGACCGGCAGCCGGCAATTGTTAAATTAAAGCCTGCCCAACGTTTTACATGGAAAATAACAGTGGCGGCAGCTGTGCTGGTTGCTGCATTTGTTCTGTACGCCCAATGGCCTGCTGTATTAAGTTACCGGAACCGGCAACAGCAGGTTCATGTATATACGCAGGCTGGCAAAAAATTGGTCCTGCTGCCAGATGGTAGCCGGGTTTGGCTCAACAGCGGCTCGGAGCTTACCTATCCAAAAGATTTTAATGGCCGTATACGCGAAGTTTACCTCAGCGGCGAAGCGTATTTTGATGTCCGGCACGAAGCAAAAAGAACCTTCCTTATCCACAACAGAAGTTTTACAACAACCGTATTGGGAACCGCCTTCAACATCAAGGAAGATCAGGATCAAAAAACAGTGGAGGTAACCGTAACCCGGGGTAAGGTAAGCGTGGCCAACGAAGGAAAAACCCTTGCACTTTTAACGCCCAACCAGCAAGTACGTTTCAGTTTTTCGAAAGGTACGGTTAACCGGCAAGGGGTAGATGCCGAATCGGTTATTGCCTGGCAGCAGGCAGATCTTCATTTCGACGATGTATCTTTTGGAGATGCCGTTGCACAATTATCGGCACATTTCGGGGTAAAAATCAGCTTTAAAAACGAGCAGCTTAAAAATTGCCGCTTTACAGGCCCAAACCTGGGCAAACAGCAACTGGAAGAAATTTTAAAAGTAATGTGTGCCTTTAACGGGGCTTTTTACCAGGTACAACCGGATGGCAGCCTGATAATAGACGGGAATGGCTGTAATTAATCTACACAGAAAAGAAGAAAATGAAAGATACAAGCAATTAACAGGGCGCAGGCAAGGCCTGCTGCAAAAAAGAACCTGCAACCGACGGCCATCGGTTACAGGTATCCCGTAAAAACGGGGTTTTAAACAATCGGAAATCACTTAAAACATTTAAAAGTATGAATATTTCTACACATATGTGGAAACAGGAAAGCCATTGCTTTCACTTTAAACCTATAACCAGATCGAACAACCCACTACTCATTCAATTAATGCGTATATCTTTAATCCTCCTGCTCCTCATCTTTACTTCCCTGCAACTGTTGCTGGCAATACCTACACGGGGTCAGGACATGAAACAGGAGCGGGTTAACCTGTCGCTCTCTGGCGAAAACCTCCTGAATGCGCTCGTCAAAATTGAAAAACAAACACCTTTTCGCTTTTATTACCGAAAAGCAGAGATTAAGGCGATTAACAACCTGAGCCTCCCGGCGGGTTCCAGAACGGTCGAACAAACCCTTGCGTTTCTGCTCGAAAATACATTTCTTTCTTTCAGGCAGCTAAATGGTTATATCCTGCTCGAAAAGAAATCCATAAGCAGCGGGTTTGAAATTAGCGGGCGTGTAATAGACCAGGCTTATAAGGGTATTGCCTCTGCAACGGTTAGCATGCAAAAAGTTAACGAAAACTTAAATCCGCTTCGTGTAAAAACAGATAGTGCCGGTTATTTTAAACTCCTGGCAGCAGAGAAAGGCAGCTACATCCTGCAGATTGCCGCTCCCGGAAAAGACAGCTTATCCATAAGCATCAGCCTGCTGAATACGCCGGTGGTGGAGCTCCCCGAAATTATGCTCAGCAACCAGGCCACACAGCTTGCGCAGGTAAACATTATCCGTAAAAAACCACTGATAGAACGTAAAATCGACCGCATGGTGTTCAATGTAGAAAGCTCCATTGCAGCCAAAGGAACCGATGTTATACAAGCCCTGGCTTTAACCCCCATGCTGCGGGTAGATCACAACAGTATTTCGATTATTGGCAAGAGTGGAGTAGCCGTTATGATCAACGAAAGAATGGTTAACATCGGCGGGGCAGACCTGATTAATTACCTGCGTTCGCTTAGAAGCGATGATATTGAAAAAATTGAAGTCATCACCACGCCACCTGCCAGATACGAAGCCCAGGGAAACAGCGGACTGATTAACATTGTGCTTAAAAGTAACCCCAACCTTGGCTGGAGCGGCAGCCTCAGCGCGGGTGCCGTAAAAACCAGTTATGGTGGTTATTCAGAAAACCTGAACCTCAATTACCAGACCCGGCGCCTGAGCAGCTCTTTTAAACTGCGGCAGTATTACAACGCCTCACGTCCAACAGAACAGATCCGTATTTTAGGTGCCAGTTCCATTCTGAATACGGATGTAAGAAAAGACATGGTTTATGGTTTTGGCGGAAACCTGAGTCTCGACTATAAAATAACTGAAAAGGCCAGCCTTGGTTTTATTTACGACCTCGGAAAATTAAATTACAACATGGATATTGCAGGTGTTGCATTTTATAAAACAGGAAACAAAACCGACTCCCTGCTGCAAACCACTACCGAACAGCGAAATCCGGCGCTTACCCAAACCATCAATGTTTACCACGACCAAAAACTCGGTAAATCGGATAAAAAATTAAGCTCGGGATTTAATTTCTTTTCAACCCTGCCCAAAAATGAAGTCGGTTTTATTACACAATCCGATCAGCATGCAGAGCCCTACCGGGTACGCAACAGTACACATCTGGATTTTAGAATCTGGTCTGTACAATCTGATCTGACCTTGCCCTATAGCTGGGCCTTTATAGAAACAGGGCTGAAGTTTACCGGGTTTAACAACAATTCGGAGGTTTCTTACTTAAATTTTATCCATTCAGACTATCAGGCAGATCCTTCAAAAAGCAACCAGTTTGATTACAAGGAGCAAAACATGGCCGCTTACCTGAGCGCCCAAAAAGATTTTGGTAAAAAATGGTCGGCCAAAGCTGGGTTACGCTACGAATATACCCTTCTTGAGGGCTATTCGCCCGGCAACCAGACCCGCAGCAATTCAGAATATGGTAAGTTCTTTCCTTCCCTTTACCTGAGTTATAAGCCCGGCAGCGGCAACACGTTGGGCTTTAGTTATTCGAAAAGAATTAACCGCCCCAATTTCCGCGCGCTCAACCCTTTCAGGTGGTACTCCAATCCTTATATGTATTCGACCGGTAACCCGCTGTTACAACCATCGTTCAACCATAATGCAGAGCTTTCTTACCTTTACAAAGGCATGTTATCTTTTACCCTGTATGGCCAGAAAACGGTAAACGGATACGGCCGCTTAACATTTGTAAACAGCGATCTGCTTAAAGTAGTCGATTACAGAAATTATCTTACCCAATACCAATCGGGCTTCGAAGCTTCCATCAGCCATAAGTTTTTTCCATGGTGGGAAAACCGCGAATTTATAAGCCTGAATTTTACCCGTTCCATATCTTCGGAGCCGGCGGTATTGTTAATGGATGGATCGGCTTTTTATTACAGTACTTACAATACCTTTACCCTGAACAAATCCATTTCCCTGTTTGTAAATTTCTGGCAGTCGCCTCCCTCAAAACAGGGTAACCAGCACGATCGCGGAAGATCTTACTTATCTTCGGGTTTTAGGCTTTCGATGCTGAATAATCGTTTGCAGTTTAATGTATCGGGCGAAGACCTGTTTAAAGGATCGGTTAGTAAAGGCGAGATTTACTACCAGCAGTATACCCAAACCTACCGGAATTACTACGACAACAGACGGCTTAACCTGAACATGAGCTATACCTTTGGAAAAGACAAAGTAAAAGGCAATAAAAAACAGATCAGCTTTAAGGAAACCCAGCGGGCTAATTAAATTTAACCGGATAAACATCGTTTTTAAAAGCTGCTGATCAGGAAAGCCGGCAGGCCCGGCTTTCTTCATATTTTAAACGCGTGTATTTTCGTATGCCTGTATTAAATATCTTTTTATCAGACCCAATATGATCCGGTTTTTTTATATTATTTTTTTTTCAGCACACAAATAAGAAGCGATTCCTACATCAGTAACCGGATGCTGTTTTTGAATATAAAAACCAGGCATCTGCAACCCTTTTGTAAACCGCAGCGTCTTGTCTTATATGCAAAATGTTTCCGTTCGCACAAAAGGCCTGTTCGTTACAGGTATGCTCTTATGGGTTATTTTCAGCGCCGGCGCCCAAAAAGTTTTAACAGGTACCGTTAAAGACCTGCAACATCGCCCAGTCGGTTACTGTTCGCTCGGCATTAAAAACAGCAAGACCGCCACCGTAGCTGATGAACGCGGTGCTTTCAGGTTGGTGATCCCCGACAGCCTGGCTAACCGCAGCCTGGTCTTTAGTGCAATTGGTTTCATTGAGAGAGAAATGTTGCCTGGTGAAATACATACACTAAAAGACGGAACCGTTGTTACGCTGGAAGAAAAGGTTTTTGATATGGCGGAGGTCGTTATTAAGGGAACTAAACTTAAAGAGAAAAAAGTTGGACAGCAATCGCGCCCCATGATTACTTTTTCCAAAATGTTCGACCAGCACGTTCCCAGCATCGAGCAGGGTAATGTGTTTGAAATTGAGGAGCAGAGCCTTTTAAAAGCCTATAACTTCTACATTATGCCCAGCTCTAAATTCTCTTCCATTACTTTGAAACTAAACCTGTATGCCGTAAGAAATAACGTGCCCGATACCAGCCTGCTTCGCGAAAATATTACATACCGAACGACTGCCACAGGCTGGCAACACATCGACCTTACACCTTATCAACTTGGTTTTAATGGCATGGCCAAAATTGCCGTTACCTTGCAGCTGGTAGAACATCAGCCGGATCGTACAAATACTTTTGTATTTGGGATTTCCGCCAAGAAAACCCTCTCAAAGGATTTACTTTTCCGCTACCAAAGTCAGGGAAGCTGGGAAAGCAATGCAGGCACTTTTATTGCAAACCTGGAATTAAAGTACAACAAGGAGGCTAAAAAAGCTCAAAAGCCTGCCGAAAAGGCGGTGGAAGAAGCCCCCGGGCTGCGCATGCTTGCCGATTATTATCAGCATAAAGAAGCGGCCAAAAAAAGCGGATATGGGAAGCACAAAAACGGCAGATTCATCGACCTGGACGATGCCAAAATTTACACCGAAGAATATGGACAGGGCGAGCCGCTCCTCTTGCTCCACGGCAATAATGGCAGCATCTCAGATTTCTATCTTCAGATTCCGTTTCTGGCTAAACATTTCAGGGT
>JASLGV010000404.1 GCA_030149995.1 Pedobacter sp. | reverse complement strand
TCCCTCTTGCAACATGAATACGCGTTTTAACAGTTCCGATTGGAATTTGTAAGATATCGGCAATTTCGTGGTATTTATAGCCTTCAAAATAACGGATAAAAGGTACATAGTATTCTTCCGGCAGCATAGATAAGGCGCGGTTAATATCGCCCAGTACAAATTTACTTTCAGCTTCATTTTTAGAAGCACTGTATGATAAGTTTGCAGAAGAAATATCTTCGCTTTGTGTAATCAATGTGTTCGTTTTTACCAATCTGCGATAATTATTGATAAAAGTATTTTTCATGATGGTAAATAACCAACCTTTTAAATTGGTGCCTTCCTTAAACTTGTTGTAATAAGTAATCGCTTTCAGCATTGTATCCTGAACCAGATCATTGGCATCTTCGGCATCTTTTGTGAAATTTAATGCATAAGATCTAAGCGATACGGCGTGATGATTTACAAGGTGATTAAATTCAAATTTTGTCATGATGTTTAGCTTTATGGTAAATGAAATGAACGCATGCCATTGCTTTGCAACAACTTCCATAACCAAACAAACATGATACCAAAAAAGCATTAAGCACTCATAAAACCACCGAGGCCTTTTTCAGCCAACTTTCGTCACACAATATTTACTTCCCGCTCTAAAGTAACCCCGAAAGTTTTCTGCACACTGTCTATGATCTGTTCTGATAAACTATACACTTCTGTTCCCGTTGCCCCTCCATGATTGACCAGTACCAATGCCTGGTTTTTCCAGGTTCCTGTATGACCGACCACTTTACCTTTCCAGCCGCATTGCTCAATTAACCAGCCAGCGGCTAATTTAACTTTTCCATCGGCGGCTGGATAATTAACCACTTCAGGATGCTCCGCTGCTATTGCGGAAAATAAATCTTTTTCAATTACCGGATTTTTAAAAAAACTGCCTGCATTACCAATGGTAGAAGGATCCGGTAATTTACTTACCCGGATCTCCGACACAACAGCCGATACATCTGCAATACCCGGCTGTTCTATTCCCCGTGCCTTTAATGCGGTTTCTATTGCACCGTACGAAGTATTAATGGCAGCCTGCTTACTTAAGCTGAACTGAACAGAAGTAATGATGTATTTATTTTTTAAAGCACCCTTAAATATACTTTCACGGTAGCCAAACTGGCAAGCAGCACGATCGAAAGTTTTGATAAGACCTGTTTCTATTTCAAAAGCACGGCAGCTTTCAAACACATCTTTTAATTCTACTCCATAAGCACCAATATTCTGAACAGGCGAAGCCCCTACCGTACCTGGAATAAGACTGAGGTTTTCGAGCCCGGCAAATCCGTTTAAAACCGCATAGTTCACCAGGTCGTTCCATACTTCGCCGGCACCAGCTACCACTTGGATATGATCTTCAGCAACTTGAGCCTCTATACCTTTTATACTGATTTTGATGATAAGTCCTTCGTAATCTTTTGTAAAAAGTACATTGCTCCCACCACCAACAACCAGACGGGGATATTTTTTCAGTTCTTCTACATCAAATAAATCGGTTAAATCCGTTTCGGTACGAATCTCAACAAAGAAACGCGCCTTAACATCAATACCAAATGAATTATAAGGTTTGAGTGAAATATTTTCCTGAATCTGAAGCATAATCGAATTTTGAGCAGCAAAAGTACTAATAATAACACAAGATTATTTTGAAAGACGAATGCTAATTTAACAAGCCGTTTTACGGCTTAAAGATCTACTTCACAATACCTCTTTTTACATAAAGAAGTCCGAAAGCTTTTGAATGTTGCCGCGCCCGGATTTTATGATGAAGCTTGTGCGCTTTACGTATCCGGATAAGGTATTTATGCCGGCTTCTAAAAGCCCTGAATCTTTGGTGTACAAACCAATCGTGCACGACAAAATAAACAATCCCGTAAAGGATAATGCCAAGTCCGGTAAAAAAAAGATATCCCGGATGATGCCGGTCTGCAAAAACCAGATAAACAGCAAAAAGACCAAAGCCAATTGCAAACAAATCATTCCATTCAAAAAAGGATTTTTTCTGCTGATGATGGCTTTTATGCAGGAACCAAAGTGGCCCGTGAAAGAGATATTTATGTATAAACCACGAGATGCACTCCATCATTACGAAGGTAAAAAGCATGACGAATATGTTCAGCAGAGCAGACAACATTTCATTTTTTATTAAATGTAAACACATATAAACCAACAAGAAACAAAACAATTGTCATAATAATGTAATTAAATATATTTTTAGAAGCTTAAAAATGGCATCCGATATTTTTAGCACTATTTTTGACTAAAAGATTAAAAAAGTCAGAAAGTAAAAAAGTAAAATGATTGTAGCCGATAAAAAGAGAGAACAAATTATTGATGGGGCCATCAAGCGTTTCATTCATTTCGGAATTAACAAAACCACGATGAATGATATTGCTGAAGATCTTTCCGTATCAAAACCTTCACTTTATTATTATTTCCCGGATAAAAAGAGTTTAATCATCGGAGTTATTGAAAAAGTTTTTTCGGATTATTTCGAAACCCTCAAAAAGAAATCCAATCCGGATCACTCTTTAGAGCAGGCTTTGTTCAGTACCATCGGGGTGCGCAGTTCTTTTTTTCAGAAATACTATATGCTCCGGATTTCGGAAGGTATTCCAGATTTGTTAAACGACGAAGCCATGAAGCAAAAACTAAATGCACTGAGAGAAATAGAGCGTGTATTTTTTGCCAATGTTTTCAGACTTGCGCAGCAGAAAGGTGAAATTGAACACGAAAATATGGATCACATTGCTGAGTTGTACCTGGAAAGTGTGGTTGGTTTAACAACTGTGTGTATGATGGAAACAGGCAAAGATATTTTTCCCGACAAAAAGACATTGAACAAAATGACCGAAAAACAAAAAGATCTTTCCACCATTTTTGCAAAAGGTCTTAAACGCTGATTATCATGTAGTTTTTCTGCAACATCATAGCATTGAATATTTTATAAAACCCAAAAACAAAAACAATCCATTATGCTTAGAGTAAGAATGGTAAAATTAATGCTTATATTGTTTACAGGCATGGTTTTACCACAACTGGTAACTGCGCAGCAGCAGATTACCTTAAAAGAAGCACTTAATTATGCATTGCAAAACAATACCAATGCGCGCAAGGCGCGTCTGGATATTGAAAACGGACGCTACAAAGTAGAAGAAGTTCGTGCACAGGCGCTTCCGCAGGTTACGGCAAATGCCGGCCTTACCTACAACCCGATTATCGGTCAGATCGTATTTGGCAACCAGGCCATTAAATTAGGTCAGACCTGGAACTCGCAGGCGGGCGTGCAATTATCGCAGCAAATTTTTAATCAACAGGTATTTACCGGTTTACAAGCGGCAAAATCAAGCGAAAAGTATTACGCTTTAAGTTCAGAGCTTACCGAAGAACAGGTTATTGAACTGGTAGCCAATAATTATTACCAGGTACTGGTTAACCGTCTGCAACTAAATGTAATTGATACCAACATCAAGAACATTAAAATTGTTGAAAAAGCAGTAAGCGATCAGTACAGAAACGGGCTGGCAAGAAAAATTGATGTAGACCGTATTCAGGTAAACCTAACCAATTTAAACACCCAGCACCAGGAAACGGTTAACGCCATTACCCAACTGGAGAACCAGCTCAAATATTCGATGGGCATGCCAATCAGTACCAGCATCATCCTGCCAGCTACTGAGTTAACAGAAGTTAAAGGACTGCCGCAGTTTACAGATTCTCTTTCACTAAGCAACCGCACCGAAATCAAATTACTTGATATTCAGCGCGAATTACTGGTCCTGCAAAAGAAATCTTATATTTCTGAATATTATCCAAGTTTGTCTTTATCTGCCAACTATACTTATGCAGGTCAGCACAACAATTTCGACTTTTTAGGAAGCAGTGCAGGTTCTATTGCTTACGGCGCTTCGGCCATTGGCCTAACGCTTAAATTACCGGTTTTTAACGGCTTCCTTACCCGTTCAAAAATCCGCCAGGCAAATGTAGACATTAAAAAAGCAGATGAGGACCGGTTGCAAACCACCAACTCTTTAAACCTGGCTTACGAGAATGCCAAGATTCAATTGCGCAACAACCTGAATACCATTAAAGCACAGCGCAAAAATGCAGATCTGGCTCTTGAAATTTACCAGAGCACACAGAACAATTATAACAACGGACTGGCTTCTTTAACCGATTTATTGGAAACAGAAAACTCGTTAACACAGGCACAGAACAGTTATACACAGGCCTTACTAAATTATAAGATAGCCGAAATACAATTAATAAAATCAAACGGAAATATTAAATCGCTGGCAAAGTAGGTATGAAGTTTTTCAAGTCTGCCGGTAAACTACCGGTTGCAGAAAACACCCTTCATATCGAATAAAATAAAATATACTGATGAAAAAAGTAATTACCATAATTATTGTTGTTATTGTTGCACTGGGCGCAATAGCATATGTTTTAAACAATAATAAAAAGAAGAACGAAGAAAAAACGGCCTTTATTGCTAAAGGTAACGGAGCCGTTGCGGTACGTGTGGCAACCGTAGAGAAAAAAGTAGTTGACGTTGATTTTACGGCCAACGGAAATTTTGCGCCAAAGCAGGAACTTAATTTCTTATCTGAAAATGCCGGTCGCATTTCGGCCATCTACGTAGATGAAGGTGCGCATGTAAGCAAAGGTCAGGTACTTGCACGTTTGGATGCGGAAATTCTTAATACAGATAAAGAAACAGCCGAAGCAACTTATCAAAATGCCTTAAGAGATGAAGAAAGATATCAAAGCTCTTATAAAACCGGCGGGGTAACACAGCAACAGCTGGATCAGGCTAAATTAGCCACCAGAAATGCCAAATTACGCTTACAGGCTTCACAACGCAGATCAAGTGATGCAAACATCAAATCACCTATAAATGGTATTGTTAACAAACGCTATATTGAAGTAGGTGCTTTTGTAACTGCACAGGGCACACAGCTTTTTGAATTGGTTGATGTATCAAAACTGAAACTTAAAGTAAACGTAAACGAAGCACAGGTAGCGAACTTAAAAATCGGCGATCAGATAACCATAAAATCTTCTGTTTTCCCGGATGAAAACTTTAGCGGAAAAATCACCTTTATTGCACCAAAAGCAGATGCTTCTTTAAACTTCCCGGTTGAAATTGAGGTAACCAACAACACCAAAAGCAGCTTAAGAGCCGGTATGTATGGCACAGCCGTTTTCAACTTCCCGAAACAGGCGCCAAGTATCCTGGTTCCACGTACTTCGTTTGTTGGAAGTGTAAGCAGCAACCAGGTATTCGTATTGGATAAAGCAGGCAATAAAGCAAGTCTTCGTCAGGTGGTTGCCGGCCGTATATTGGGCGATAACGTAGAAATACTGAGTGGACTACAGGAAGGCGAAGCTGTTATTACCAGCGGACAAATCAACCTGGCTGAAGGTACAGCTGTAACAATTGTTAAATAAGCCGACGCTTAAAAAAGAAAACATAATAAAGGTATTTAGAATACCCAAACATATGAAACCGGTACAAGACATTTAAAAATGCTTATACAGGTTTCATCACCGCTAAAAATAAGCAGAGATGAAAATAACCGATATATCTATAAAAAGGCCCTCGCTGGTAATTGTGGTGTTTACCGCACTTACTTTACTGGGGCTGCTCAGCTACTTCTCGTTGGGGTATGAGTTATTACCCAAATTCTCCAACAACGTTGTATCCATATCGACCATTTACCCGGGCGCATCGCCTAACGAGGTAGAAAATACCGTAACCAAAAAAATTGAAGATGCGGTATCGTCTATGGAAAACATTAAGAAACTGAATGCGGTTTCTTACGAGAGTTTATCAACCGTTACCATTACCTTAACGGATAAGGCAAATATTGATATTGCCCTGAACGATGCACAAAGAAAGGTAAACGCAATTTTGGCCGATTTACCAAAAGACGTAAAACAACCTTCTTTAAGTAAATTCTCTTTAGATGATTTACCTGTAATAACCATGTCTGCTTCTGCAAACATGGACGATATTACCTTCTATGATTTAATTGACAAACGTATTGCGCCAGTTATTTCGCGGGTAAACGGTATTGCACAGGTAAATCTGATCGGCGGATCTGAACGTGAAATACAGGTAGCACTTGATGCCAATAAGTTACAGGGATACAATCTTTCTGTTCCACAGGTGCAGCAAATGATTTTAAGCTCCAACCTGGATTTTCCTACCGGAAGTGTTAAAACACAAAAACAAGATGTATTAATCCGTTTATCGGGTAAATATCAAACCATCGACGAATTACGTAACCTGGTTTTAACGACCGGAAAAGATGGTGCACAAATCCGTTTAAGTGATGTTGCCGATGTTCAGGATGCACAGAAAGAAACCGAAAAACTTGCCCGTATCGACAGAAAAGGTGCGATTGCCATTCAGATTATTAAACAGAGTGATGCCAATGCCGTAGAGGTAAGTAAAGGGGTACATAAAATTATCGATCAACTTAAAACAGAATATAAATCCAATAACCTCTACATTAAAATTGTAAACGACAGTTCCATCTTTACGCTCGAGTCTGCAGATGCCGTAATTCACGATTTAATTCTGGCGGTAATCCTGGTGGCATTTGTAATGCTTTTCTTCCTTCACAGTTTACGGAATGCGGTTATCGTAATGATTTCCATCCCGGCCTACCTGGTAGCAACCTTTATCGGTATTGACCTTTTCGGCTTTACGCTGAACTTAATGTCGCTCTTAGGTCTCTCGCTCGTAGTAGGTATCCTCGTGGATGATGCGATTGTGGTATTGGAAAACATTCAGCGCCACATGGAAATGGGTAAAAACAAGGTACGCGCAGCTTTCGAAGCCACGCGCGAAATCGGCTTTACCGTAGTATCCATTACGTTCGTGATCGTGGTGGTGTTTTTCCCGATTGCAGTAAGTTCGGGTCTGGTATCCAACATTCTGCGTCAGTTCTGCGTGGTGGTAATCATTGCAACCCTGCTTTCGCTGGTTGCATCCTTTACCATTGTACCGTTAATTTTCTCGCGCTTTGGTAAACTGGAACGTATTGAAGGTAAAAACCTGTTCGGTCGTTTTATTCTTTGGTTTGAGAAACAACTTAAAAAATTCACCAACTGGGTTACGGGCATCCTAAACTGGTCGTTAAACCACAAATTCTTAACCCTTTTACTGGTATTTGTATTGTTTATCAGCTCATGCAGCCTGATGTTTACAGGTTACATCGGTTCAGAGTTCTTCCCTAAATCAGATAAAGGAGAGTTCCTGGTGCAGATTGAGCTGCCTAAAGATGCCTCTTTAGAACAGACAAATGCCTTTACACAACGTGCAGAAGCTTACCTGAACACCAAACCAGAAATTACCCAGCTTATTACAACCGTAGGACAAGCCAGTGGTGATTTCGGTGGCACACAGGCTACTGCTTATAAATCAGAGATTAATGTAAAACTGGTCGACCGTAAGGAACGCCACAACGTTTCTTCAGACATCATTGCAACCAACATCAGCAGAGAGTTATCTAAAATACTGGTGGGTGCAAAAGTTAAAACCGTTCCGATCAGTATCCTCGGTATTGCCGAAAACTCGCCAATACAACTGGTGGTAATGGGTTCTGACTTAGACAGTGCTTTAAAATATGCAGAAGGTGCACAAAAAGTACTTGCGAGTATTCCAGGTGCCACTGAGATTAAACTTTCTGTAGAAAAAGGTACACCAGAGATCAATGTTCAGGTAGACCGGGATAAAATGTCGGCTTTGGGACTTACCTTACAAACGGTGGGTGCAACCATGCAAACCGCATTTAGCGGAAATACCGATGGTAAATACCGTAAAGGAGAATACGAATACGACATCAACATTCAATACCAGGATTTTAACCGTAAAGATATTGACGATGTAAGAAACCTGATTTTTGTAAATGATGCCGGACGCCAGATTAAGCTATCGCAGTTTGCCACGATTAAAGAAGGATCGGGACCAAGTCAGCTGGAACGTCGTGATAAATCGACTTCTGTATCTGTAAACGCACAGTCGATTGGTCGCCCAACAGGTACGATTGTAGAAGATTTCAGAAAAAAACTCGAGAGTCTTGAAGACAGCGGAAAGCTTAAAAAACCGGTAGGTGTAAGTTATCTTTGGGGTGGCGACCAGGAAAACCAGAGTGAAGGTTTCGGTACCCTGGGTATTGCCTTACTGGCTTCCATCATTCTGGTTTACCTGATTATGGTTGCGCTTTACGATAGCTTTATCTACCCGCTGGTGGTGATGTTCTCCCTGCCGCTTGCGGTAATCGGGGCACTCCTTGCGCTCGCTTTAACCAATAACTCGGTGGGTATCTTTACCATCTTGGGTTTAATCATGCTGATGGGTCTGGTAGCGAAGAATGCGATTATCCTGGTCGATTTTACCAACCACATGAAAGCAGAAGGAAAATCGACAAAAGAAGCCCTGATCCTGGCCAACCACGCCCGTTTAAGACCGATTCTGATGACAACCATTGCCATGGTATTCGGGATGCTTCCAATCGCCCTGGCAAGTGGTGCCGGTGCAGAGTGGAAAAACGGTCTTGCCTGGGTAATTATAGGCGGGCTAACCAGTTCGCTTTTCTTAACCCTGATTGTGGTACCGGTAATGTACCAGATTTTCGACAGTATGCTCGATCGTTTAGGTTTTAACAAGAAAGGCAAAACCATCGACGAACTGATGGTT
>JASLGV010000359.1 GCA_030149995.1 Pedobacter sp. | reverse complement strand
CGAAAATCTTTGTTCAAATTCTAAGGTTTTGGGCCCAGTCGAGATCCATTTGGAGCGAATTACATCCAATACCGCATTTTCCTCTTTTTCATCAAAGTTTAAATCAAACAATGGAATTTTATACATATTAATAATTTTGAAGTATGTTTATTTTTGAACTACATCTTAGCATCAAGATATTTTCCTGTTTCTTTATGACCAAAGTCTGGTATCATTGTAAAGAACAAGTCGATTATTTGGCTTTTTTCCCATTTTTTAGCTGCTTTAAGCGCCTCTATAGTGTTAGTAAAGAGTTCTAATTTTTCTAAATCGAAATCTAAGCTACTTTTAATAATCCCTAAATTTTCGAACCTCTCCATATTAAGTACTTCAGCATCTGTAAAAAACTCTTCGAAGTCCTTCTCTCCTGTAGTATCACTTGAGGTAAATAAACAAGGCCACTTATTTTCCAGCTCTAGCTCAGATATTAATTTTCTTGCTTCATCCTCTGTAGAACATAAATATGGTGTATAACCGATTTCATTTAAAAACTTAATTGCAATATCTGCAAAAGTAATCAAATGTAGGTTTTCGTTAAGTTTAGGAAAAAAAATATCCCTATTCTCTCCAAAAATACACGACATCAAGCACAGTTCACCAGATTCTTTAGGCGATACAAAATATCGTTTAATGTCATTAGGTGCAACAATAGGTTGCACTTTTTGAATGCGCTGATTAAAACCATGTAACAAAGAGCCATCTGAGAAGGCAACATTCGCAAAGCGAGCAGTAGAAATAGCTATCTCACTACTTTTGCGCATCAAAAACATTTCCATAATTCGCTTCGAAGCCCCCATCATATTTACAGGATTCGCAGCTTTATCTGTAGAAACACAAAAATATTTTTTTACCCCATTAGCGATCGATTGATTGATGGTTTTTTCTGTATTGAAAATATTTACATCAATCATGCGCATCAATGTAAAAGGGTCTTTTTCGCTACGTACATGTTTAAGTGCAGATAAATTTAAGACATAGTCATACCCTCCGTCTGACTCAATAAACGCATCGTATTCTATTGATCCAATGTCAAGTGCAAAAGTTCTGAAATCTCCATCAATATAACCAAAAGAACTCCTAATATCTCTAACGAGCTCAACCATATTATTTTCACTGATATCTACAGCGTGAAGTTTTAGAGGATTTCTTTTAAAGATTTCTTTAGTAACAGCTTGTCCTATTGACCCAGCAGCACCAATAACCAAAAATCTGGATTTTGTAATGATGTCTCTTAATTCAGATTCATATTTAGAAATATCATTTGTGAAAAGTTCCTTTTCTCTTCCTATCAGTTTTAAAATATTCATTAACTTAAACTAATTGTTTAAAAAATCTTTCTACAGTAAGAATTAACAATGTTAAAAGCCCCCCAATAACTCCGCCAATTAAGATAGCAACAGCCTTACCTACTTTAACTTTCTCCAAAGGGAATACTGGTTCATCAATGACTTGAATTAATGGGGTTTCCTTTCTTAACGAGATTTTGGCCATTTCCAAATTCTGTACCAAAGCGGCTAATATGGCCTTATTAGTTTCAGCAGAAAATTGTGCTCGTTGAGCCGGCGCAACTCGTTGAATCTGCCTGGTTGGATTCAAATTTGGAGTTGCATCTGTAACAGCGACTGCAGAATAAATTGCCCCATTCATTATTGCTCGTACAGAATCGGTTTTTTGTTGAAGAATCTTTATATTATATATGGACTTTTTTGTCTTTGTTTGAACGTAAAAATCATTCACATTTTTAACAATATTTTCGTTAAATGACTTGGAAAAAAATTCATCTTTTGAACTTACTTCTGCGTGTATAATGCCCGTTTTTTTATCTGGTTTGGTAACAGAAAGTATATTTTTATTAATGTCATTTGCGAAACTTGTAAGTAAACTATCTTGAAGTCTTCTATAAAATGGCTGATCAATTGTTTTAGAATCGAACGTAATTTCACTTAATTTTTTTTTGCCTCTCCACTTCTCCTTCAGGTTATTAAATTTTATATATCGCTCAACAAGTAATTCTTTATGATTATTATTTACAATCTCAGTTAGTAAAGTTTTTACTATCATTTTTCTGGATTTATACAAATCCAGGATGTTATCGCCCTGGAAAATTCCTCCGCCTCCGCCCTCCAAATCTACTCCAGCCATGGATGCTAAACCTGCTAGATTTCCTAATCCACCACTCCCCTTTTCATCTTCTAATACAAATGTAGTAGTCGCTATGTAAATTGGTTTTTTAATATAGGCATAAACCAATCCTAAAGTGCCGCCTAATAATCCAAAAATCAAAATAATTAACCATTTGGATAAAAAATACCACCACCATTCTCTAATTTTAAGGATGAGTTCTTTTAAAGAAATTTCATCGCTATCCGTAACAATATGTTGTTGACTTTCTGTTGTCATGTATAAGTATCGTATATTTAGTCAAGTATGATAATTTGTATTTATTAACAGTGATTCTTCGTTGGGATTGGAATGAAGAAT
>JASLGV010000340.1 GCA_030149995.1 Pedobacter sp. | reverse complement strand
CGCAGCATCTACTCCCGAATTATTGGCTCCGACCACAAGTACCTGCTGAAAAGCATATAAATGTGGATCTTTGTAATAATGGGTAACTTTCGGTAGTTCTTCTCCGGGTACATTCATCATTAAAGGCACATCATAAAACCCTGTCGACACCACCACATGAGCAGCCGTATATTCTCCTTTTGAAGTACGAACGCTAAAAGAACCGGATGTTTTCTGAACCTGTTTAACGGCTTCAAAAAGATGGATATTTAAATTAAATGTCTCTGCAACGCGGCGATAATATTCGATGGCTTCATTCCGGTTGGGTTTTGGATGAATGGTTACAAATGGTACATTTCCGATCTCAAGCTTTTGAGAAGTAGAAAAAAACGTCATGAAAACCGGGTAATTGTACAGGCTGTTTACCAGAGCACCTTTTTCGATAATCACATAGCTTAGTCCGGCTTTCTGAGCCTCAATGGCACAAGCCATGCCAATAGGACCGGCACCGATAATCAGCACTTGATAATGATTGTCGATTGCAGTTGTTGTCATGCTGTATTATACGATTGCTTGTTACCTGGTCAAATTAAACGATCATTGCTTTGCTTGGACAGGCAAAATCGGTTCTTTCAAGACCTGTTTTTTTAATTGCACCGTAACCACCTGCTACATCTATTACATTTTCAATTCCCCTTGATTTTAAAATAGAAGCTGCAATCATGGAGCGGTATCCGCCTGCACAATGAATATAGTAAGCTCCATCCGGATTTACCTCTGCTGTCCAGTCGTTAATATAATCCAGTGGTCTGCTAAGGGTAAAAGTTAAGTGTTCAGCTTCATATTCACCGGGCTTACGCACATCGAGGGCCGTTATTTCACTTTCATTGGCCAGTTGCTCAAATTCGGTAGCTGAAATTGACTTGATGGAGTCTGTTTCTTTTCCGGCCGAAAGCCAGGCCTGAAAACCACCTTCCAGATAACCGATGGTATTGTCGTAACCTACGCGCGCCAGGCGGGTAATGGTTTCCTGCTCTTTGCCCACTTCAGTAATAAGCAGAATGGGATGTTGTAAATCGGTAATTAAAGCCCCTACCCACGGAGCAAACTGCCCGTTTAAACCAATGTTAATTGCATTGGGAATAAAACTTTTGGCAAATTCCTGCGGATCACGGGTATCGAGTATCAGCGCACCGGTTTGATTTGCCACGGCTTCAAAGTCTGAAGGGTTTAAAGCATTTAAACCTTTTTCAAAAACCTGCTCAATGCTTTCATATCCACCTTTGTTGATGGCCGCATTTTTGGCAAAATATTGTGGAGGTGGCAAAATGCCATCCGTTACTTCTGCGATAAACTGTTCTTTGGTAGCGGCTTTTAAGGCGTAATTAACCTGCTTCTGATGACCTAAGGTATCGAATGTTTCCTTACTCATGCTTTTTCCGCATGCAGAACCCGCGCCATGAGCCGGGTATACAATTACATGGTCTGCAAGTGGTTTTATTTTATTGTTCAAAGATTCGTATAAAAAGCCTGCCAGATCCTGCATGGTTAAATCGCCTTTCTGGGCTAAATCCGGACGGCCTACGTCACCAATAAATAAGGTGTCGCCACTAAATATGCAGTAATCTTGACCATCGGCATCTTTTAACAGATAAGTGGTCGACTCGAGGGTATGCCCGGGTGTATGCAAGGCGGTAAGCGTCAGGTTGCCAATTTTAAACACCTCTCCATCTGTTGCAATATAAGATGGGAAAGCCGTTTTGGCAGTGGGTCCATAAACAATGGCCGCACCCGATTTTTCGGCCAGGTCTACATGTCCTGAAACAAAATCGGCATGAAAATGAGTTTCAAAAATATATTTAATCGTTGCACCCGATTTTTCAGCTCTTTTTAAATAAGGAGCCACTTCGCGCAACGGATCAATAATTGCGGCCTCGCCGTTACTTTCTATATAATAAGCAGCTTCGGCTAAACAACCTGTATATATTTGTTCAATAATCATATTATAAGTATCAAGAAGGACGTATATGTAAAAGAATTCAAGTCTTTTATATACAAAAATAGGGCTAAATAGTTAAAAGCATCATGACTTTCGTCATAATTGCAGAAGTTTTACTTAATTGGTCAATTCGCCACGCAGCGAAGTTTCCATTAATCTACAGGTTTCTGCATACGGCAAACGAAGTCCCATTACATACATCAGCTTTGTAACAGTTGCCTCGAACGTTAAATCGTAGCCACTTAAAATCCCCATTTGCTGTAGTTCGTTACTGGTTTCGTATTGTCCTAACCTAACGGAACCCTTTTTGCACTGCGAAATATCGACCACAATTTTTCCGCTTTTAACAGCCTGATCCAAGCAATCTAAAAACCAACTGGCAGTAGTGGTATTACCTGAACCGAATGTTTCCATTACAATTGCATCTACATCTGATGTGGTAACGGCCTTAACAGCTTGCGGAGAGATACCCGGATACAGTTTAAGCACCCCGATGTTTGGGTTAAAATCGGTATGAAGAACCAACGATTCTTTTGGTGCCTGCAGGATGTAGTTTTTATGAAACTGAAGATGTACACCGGCTTCGGCCAGCACACCATAATTTGGCGAGCGGAAAGCTTCGAACTTTTCAATATTATATTTGATGGCGCGGTTACCTCTAAAAAGCTGTGCATCGAAATAAATGCAGACTTCCGGCACCAAAGCCTGACCACCTTCTTTGGTTGCTGCGATTTCGAGTGCAGTAATCAGATTTTCTTTGGCGTCGGTACGGATTTCGCCAATAGGCAACTGTGAACCTGTAAGCACCACCGGTTTTCCCAGGTTTTTAAGCATAAAACTTAATGCCGAGGCGGTAAAAGCCATTGTATCGGAACCATGCAAAATCACAAAACCATCATATTGGTGATACTCATCGTAAATGAGTTCGGCCAGCTTTTTCCAGATTGATGGGTCCATGTTCGAGGAGTCGAGCACGGGATTGAATGAATGCACATCCAGATGATAATTTAAGCGGCTAAGTTCCGGAACATTTTCCTTTATGTGGACAAAATTAAACGGAACCAATGTACCTTTTTCGGGATCATTTACCATCCCTATGGTACCACCGGTATAAATAATCAATATTTTGTTCATCTGGTTGCTGAGTTTTGTTATTAGCAAAAGAACGCAAAAGAATTCTAATTTTGGGTGTAATTAATTACAATGCCCCCTGCCTAAAACTGTTTTTTAATCCAGAAAGACAGTTCATATTAGTTTTTACCTGGCTCAACCCTTATTTTATCCTCATTAGATGCCGAAAATATTTTTTGAATTTTCTGTTGTAATACCGGCAATCTGCTCCATGGGCAGCTGATAAATTTCAGAAAGTTTTTGTGCTACATATATCAGGTAACTGCTTTCATTCGGCTTTCCTCTAAAAGGTACCGGTGCCAGGTAAGGTGAGTCGGTTTCCAGTACCAGTTTTTCTACCGGGATCTGACTGAGCACCGCATCCAGGCCAGCTTTTTTATAGGTTACTACCCCACCAATGCCCAGGTAAAAATTCAGATCAATAGCCCTGCGTGCCTGCTGCACATCGCCGGTAAAGCAATGAAAAATCCCCCGCAATCCGTCGCCCTTCTCTGCTTCCAGTACTTCAAATACTTCGTCAAAGGCTTCACGACAGTGGATTACAATTGGGAGGCCCAGTTGTTTGGCCCAGGCTATTTGCGTATAAAAAGCATCTTGCTGTATACTCAACGTGGTTTTATCCCAATATAAGTCAATACCAATTTCTCCGATGGCATAAATGGTACGGCCGGCAATACAGTTGTAAATTTCTTCCAGCTGTTGCTTATAATCTTCCTTCACATCACAGGGATGCAAACCCATCATGGCAAAACAATTTTCCGGATATTTACGCACCAGATCATCTATCATGGAAACAGAAGCCAGGTCTACATTGGGTAAGAACAAGCGTTCTACACCATTTTCCAGGCAACGATCCATCAATTGCTTTTGTTTTTCGGCATCCTGCTCGTAATATAAATGCGTGTGCGTATCGGTAAAAATCATTTTGTAAAGGTAATAAAAAGACCGGAGGCTATAAAGAACAGCCCCATATTGCCCAAAAATTAAGCAGGGAGAAATCAACAATGGCTCATTAAACTGAGCCATTGTTTTTTAATTGGTATTAAAATCTTTTTGCAGACCTGCCGGTAGTTTTATGGCTCCTTTTTCGAAATAGGTATCGGTTTTACCATCCGCCCGGTGATAAATGTTAATGTTATTTGACATCAGGTCAATATACAGCTGGTAGTGGTTGGAAGCGCAGTTGTGCTGTTCGCAGCCTGAAGTAGCCAATACATTTTGCTCCACAACAACCGGTGTTTCGGTATTCCAGTCTTTGAGCATACGTTCATATTTAATATCGCCTAATAATCGCTGCAAACGTGTCTTAATTAATTCATTCTGCAATATGCCGGCTTCTTTCGGATATTTACCCGTCCAGGCTTTTAAACTGTCTAAAGGATTTACAGCTGCAGATTTTACAACTTTCTTAATGCTGTCTGCTGATTGTTCGTGACTAATGGACTGGTTGTTTCCAGTACAAGATACCCATAAGAGAACGGCCGCAGCAAGGCCGGTTAAGAATACTTTTTTCATATAGATCAATTTATTTAACAAAGGCATTCAAAATATACAGAATGTGTTTGCAAGAACGATACCAATTTTAGCCGGCAGCCATAAATAAAAAAGCCATCAGAAATTATTTTCTGATGGCTGTATATTCCTGTTTAGAGGTACTTTTTATAATTCCATTTCCTTTTTAAGGAATTTGCCGGTTAAACTGATCGGATTTTGAATTAAACCTTCGGGTGTTCCTTCAAACAGAATACGTCCACCACCGGCCCCGCCTTCTTCTCCTAAATCAATTACCCAATCGGCAACTTTAACCACATCCAGGTTGTGTTCAATAACCAGGATGGTATTACCCCGGTCTACCAATCTGTTTAATACACCCAGCAATACATTAATGTCTTCGAAATGCAAACCGGTTGTTGGCTCATCCAAAATATAAAAGGTTTTTCCGGTATCTTTTTTAGAAAGTTCTGTAGCCAGTTTTACCCTTTGGGCTTCGCCACCCGATAAAGTTACGGAAGACTGGCCCAGTGTAATATACCCTAAGCCTACATCCTGCAAGGTTTTAATCTTTCTATAGATGATGGGAATGTGTTCAAAAAACACACAAGCGTCTTCAATACTCATATCGAGCACATCGCTGATCGACTTGCCTCTGTAACGAACTTCCAGTGTTTCACGGTTGTATCTTCTGCCACCACATTCTTCACAAGGTACCTGTACATCGGGCAGGAAGTTCATTTCAATTACTTTCATACCGGCACCCTGACAGGTTTCGCAGCGGCCACCTTTTACATTGAAAGAAAAACGCCCGGGTTTATATCCCCGTATTTTTGCTTCAGGCAGCTGAACAAAAAGATTCCTGATATCGGAAAAAACACCTGTATAGGTTGATGGATTTGATCGCGGTGTACGTCCGATTGGTGTCTGGTCGATTTCGATTACCTTGTCGATTTCTTTCAGTCCGTTGATTTTTTCGTAAGGCAGCGGTTGTTTTTTAGCCCTGAAAAAATGATGATTTAAAACCGGGTACAGCGTTTCGGCAATCAGGCTTGATTTTCCGCTACCCGATACACCGGTTACAGCGATAAATTTACCCAACGGAAAATCGACCGAAACATTTTTAAGGTTATGCCCGCTGGCTTTGATTAACGATAATTTGTGTCCGCTTCCTTCTCTTCTCTTTTTCGGGATTTCGATTTTCTTTTTACCATTCAGGTAGGCAGCTGTTAGTGTTTTTGATTTAAGGATATCTTTTGCGGTACCTTCTGCCACCACCTGGCCTCCATGAATACCGGCACCCGGGCCAACATCAATTACCCAATCGGCCTCTAAAATCATATCCTTATCATGCTCCACCACCAACACGGTATTGCCTAAGTCGCGCAGGTTTTTTAAAGCATTAATCAAACGTTCATTATCTCGTTGATGCAAACCAATACTTGGCTCATCCAGGATATACATCACATTCATTAACTGCGAACCAATCTGTGTAGCCAGACGAATACGCTGTGCTTCACCACCCGAAAGGGTCCGTGCGGTTCTGTCTAATGTAAGATAGGTAAGCCCCACATCGGTTAAAAAACCAATTCTTGCACGAATTTCCTTTAAAATTTCTTTTGCGATGATGTTCTGACGTTCAGACAAGCGTTCATCTACATGTTCAAACCATTCTTTCAGATGGTTTACATCCATTGAAGCCAGGTCGAAGATATTCATCCCGTCTACTTTAAAATGCAGGCTTTCCTTTTTTAACCGGGCACCATTACATTCAGGGCAGGTTTTTAGTTTCCGGAAGCTTTCCATGTCATCAACCGCTGCTTCGCCCCTTTTCTCATTCTGCTCTTCCAGCATTTTAATAATGCCATCGAAGGTAATGTTGTAATTCTGTACATTCCATTTATTGTATTCGACGGCCACGCTGATCAGCTCATCAGAACCGTTCAGGATAATATCGATTACTTCCTCGCTCAGTTTTTCAATTGGCGTAGAAAGAGAGAAATTGTATTTTTTAGCCAGTGCTTTTAACACCTGGAACATCCATATATCGCGGTATTCGCCTAAAGGTGCCAACCCACCATTCAGTATACTCAATTTAGGGTTTGGTATAACCGATTCCCGGTCTACAACAAAGATGTATCCCAGCCCATCGCACTTTTCGCAGGCGCCATACGGAGAGTTAAAAGAAAAACTATTGGGTTGCGGCTCATCATAAGAAATACCGGTTGTTGGGCACATCAGGTATTTACTGAAATGAGCTACATTGTTTTCCTTATCGCTGATTTTGATTACGCCCTTACCCATTTTCATGGCCGTTTGCACAGAATCCAGCAAGCGTTTGCGGTCTTTATCATCTACAATCAACCGGTCTATCACCACTTCAATATCGTGGATTTTATACCGGTCTACCTGCATTTTTGCTGTAATGTCTTTGATTTCGCCATCAACACGAACCTTTACATATCCTTGCTTGCGGATTTGTTCAAAAAGCTCGCGGTAATGCCCTTTTCTGCCTTTAACAACCGGGGCCAGGATGTTTACAGCAATGCCATTAAACTTGTTAAAGATGTTTTGCAAAATCTGATCTTCGCTCATGCGCTCCATCTTCTCGCCTGTATTGTACGAGAAAGCATCGGCAACACGTGCATAGAGCAGACGCATAAAATCGTAAATTTCGGTAATGGTCCCTACGGTTGAGCGTGGATTCTTGCTGGTTGTTTTTTGCTCAATGGCAATAACCGGGCTCAATCCCGACACCTTATCCACATCCGGACGCTCCATACCGCCCATAAACTGGCGGCTGTAAGCGCTGAACGTTTCCATATATCTGCGCTGCCCTTCGGCGTAAATGGTATCAAAAGCCAGCGACGATTTTCCACTTCCGCTTAAACCCGTTATAACAACGAGCTCGTTCCGTGGGAAACGTACATCAATATTTTTTAAATTATGTACCCGGGCACCGTAAACTTCCACATCTTTTTGCTCGCCGAGATCTATAGATTTTTTGCTCATATATATATAAAAAGGGTGAAAAACGGCCGTTTAAACCAAACCGGATTCCAATCCGCAAAATTGCTAAAAATTTTATCAATCTAAAAGTCTAAACCAATCATTATTAAGGTTTAATTGTCATAATATCTGTAAGTCTTTTCTACCACGAATTAAGCAACAGCCAAACCCGGCAAGAACCTATTTATATGTAATACAGCATCCGTTATCAAAATACCAACTTAACTGATAACGCTTAAGACCGTTTACTGGTTTTCAAATAAAAAATTTCATTCCTGGAAAAACAGGAGCGGTGAGTTTTATAAAAATGATAACGTCTATGTGTATTTGAAAAACAACCTATTCCATTCGCTTACGAATCAACAATGGCTAAATGGAACTTTCCGGGACCTGAAATTTTCAGGCAGATCATTCCCCCTGCTGATTATGCCCATGTTTTACCTGTACATTCTTTCTATCTGTTATGCTGATTTCAAATTAAATACATGCAGCAACCGCTACGTAAAATTTTCGCTTACCTACGGTTTTGGAAACAACAAAATCACTGTAAAAGAACGCGGTTTTGGAAATGAAGCGGAAAGAAAAAGAACCAATTATGGCTTGCGCCGCTAAAAAAAGTCCTTAACCAGGTTTGCCTGTTCGCCGCATGCTGGTTAAAGATTTAAAAATTACCATTCAATGGTGGTACCGTTTTCTGTTGGATGTCCTGTGCAAACCAGTACACGCCCGTTTTCGAGCTCCTCGTCCGTAAGCACTTCATTGTAATCCATTCTAACGCCGCCCTTAGTACAAGTTGCCACACAGGTACTGCACATACCTGCATGGCAGCTGTAAGGGAGTTTTATTTTATTTTCGAGGGCTACATCCAGGATTCGTTTTGGATACGGAATATCCAAATGATGAATGGCTCCTTTAAAATGTAAAACAACGGAATAGGTATTTTTGTCAACTTTCTTTTCGGCCGAGTTATCATCTTCATCCATTTCATCTTCGGGCAAAACAAATGTTTCTCTCTTAATCTGGCCGATGTTAAAGCCCATACCCAGCAAAGTTATGCGACACAAATCCATGTAAACAATCGGTCCGCAGGTATAAAAAAGCGCCTTCGTTCTGTCGAATTGCAAATGATCGGCTAAAAGTTTTCCGATGTAAAATTTATTGAGCCTGGC
>JASLGV010000286.1 GCA_030149995.1 Pedobacter sp. | reverse complement strand
CCCCTTTGTTCCTGTAGATAAGGCCGCCTTATTTTGTTTTTGACACGCACGTATAAACTCCATGGCACCTGTAGAATTATTTATATCGGTTAACACCAACGTACCAATATTTAATTCGCGTGCCCTGGTCAAAATGGCTTTTATATCCATGGTGCCGTAACGCAGGCTGTAAGAAGAATGTACATTTAAAAACATATCTTACTGATCCTTTATTTGTTGCCTGCTGCTTGCTTCAATTCCGGTTTTTCTTTTACGCGGATTGTATTTGATTACTTTCCCGTTTGCATCCAGTACAGGTGGTGGCATGGTACTGGCTTTTACTACAGCCGCCGCACCGTAATGATTGCGTACCTTATCCATGGCCTGGTATAAATCGTACTCAGACTCCGAAGTGTGGTATAAATCTATCTGCTCAAAGCCACTTACCAGGTTAGAAAACTTAACACCAATTAACCTTAAAAGCATGCGTTTACTGTATACTTTATCAAATAAATCGTGTGCACGGGCAATGAGGAAGGAATCGAGGGCCGTGTATGGAATACGCGATTGCTGGGTAACCGTTTCAAAATTCGTATACCGGATGGTTACAGTAATACAGGCTGTTAATTTACGTTGGTTTCTCAGTTCAAAAGTTAAAGCCGTAACCATGCCCGTTAAGATGGCTTTCATCTTTAAAACATCCATGCTATCGTTCTGAAAAGTGGTTTGGGTGCCGATTGATTTTTGTTCCCGGTACGGAACAACAGGCGATAAATCTATTCCATTGGATTTTTGCCAGATATTTAAACCATGCTGACCTAAAATCTTAAACATAAGTTCCTGCGGAATTTCGGAAAGGGTTTTTATTTTCCGTACCCCCATTTCACTTAGCTTGCGGTAAGTAGCCTCGCCAATACCCGGAATTTTATTAATGGTAAGCGGATTTAAAAACGGCCTGACTTCGGGATAGGTAATTTGGCGCTGCCCATTGGGTTTACACTCGTTGGTTACAACCTTTGCAACCGTTTTATTAACAGATAAGCCAAAAGAAATGGGCAATCCGGTTTCCTTTATAATGGTTTGCCGCAATTCTGATGCAAATTTCATGCAGCCGAAAAAGCGGTCCATTCCGGTCATATCAATATAATGCTCATCAATACTGGCCTTTTCAAATAGAGGAACCCGATCGGATATGATGCTTGTTATTTCGTGCGAAGCTTCCGAATAATCGTCCATATTACCTTTTAAAAAGGTTGCCTGCGGACAAAGCAGCCGGGCCGTTCTGGTAGGCATAGCCGAATGAATACCAAATTTACGCGCCTCGTAACTACAAGACGATACCACACCCCGGTCAGAAAGCCCTGCAATAATAACAGGTTTTCCAATCAGCTTTACATTCTTTCTTAATTCTACAGATACAAAAAAAGCATCCTGGTCCAGGTGAATAATGTGTTTATCTTTTTGCATAGTACATAAAAATTAACACACAAAAATATACTAAAAATATTAGCAATTTTTATTTGCAGCCTTTTTTTTACTAAAAAAAGATTTCCTTTATGCCATCTGAAAGATTTAACGCAATGTAAGCGTTCTAAGATCCGGATAAAATACCCGCCTGTATCAACCGGGTATTTAAAAAATCAGATGTAGAATAACACCTTTAAGATATGGTTTCTATTTTTCGTAGATACTCATTTTCTCCGCAAGTTCAATAATACTTTTTATTTTCAGTTTCTGAAAAAGCCTTAATTTATAGGTGCTTACCGTACCCATCTGCAAGTTTAACTGATTTGAAATATCCAATACGCCAACACCTTTACTCAACAGCTCCGCAACTTCAAGTTCTCTTCCCGATAGTTTGGTAAAAGGATTGTCTGTATCATTTCCTAAAATACTGTTAAACATATTTTCCTTTACGTTACGACTTGAGTAACGACTGCCAGCCAAGATGGTTGTAATGGCAATTACAATTTCAGACTCTTCGGCATTTTTTGTTAAATAGCCCGAAGCCCCTGCCTTTAAGTAAGGAACCGCATAGATATTTTCATTAAGCGATGAAAAAACAAGTATTTTAGCCCCTGGTAAAACGGCTTTGATCTGGTCAACGACTTTAAGATTATTACCTCCTGGTAAATTAACATCAATAATAATAAGATGTGGCATTCTTTCTGCTTCCAGAAGGGTTTCTTCTAAAGTGGAAGCATAAATAACTTCTACGCCGGTCCAGAAATCAAAGATTAAGCTTTTTAGCCCTCTTCTAATGATTTCGTGATCGTCGGCGATAAGCACTTTGAAAGTGCTTACAGCATTCTTTATTTTCATTTTATTTGGGAGATTTAGTGCCAATATAATAAAAAGTTTGTTTTAACTTTAAGTTTTGTGTTTTAAATAAGACACATTATTACATCTATATCTTCGCACAGATATAACAATGTAGACAAATGGATTTTTACATCTTGGCTCTTACGCGGCTAAGCGTTTCGATCCTCATGGCTAAAAAAGATGCAATATGTTTTAAGGAAATTCTATGTGCAAGACCTGGAAAAGCTTTTAGAAAATGTTTATATCGTTTTTCTGCCGATGGGATACGACAAATATAAGCCCGTTCTTCGGCAGATTTATAATACATTTCTACCATTTTACGCCCGATAATATTGGCCTCCGCAAAATTTTCATGAAGATACATGGTAAGCTTATGCGGCAGGGCGATTGCTTCTACATCTTCTAATGCCTGCAAGTATTCTTTCGACTCCTTATTTTCATCCCATAAATTATCAATGGAGCCAATCACTTCACCTTCGATAGAAATCCAGGTGGTTATTTCGTGCTTGTCCAGTTTTACATAACCTCTTACGGCACCTTTGGTAATCAGAAATAAATATTGATTACGGTCAATAGGTGAAAGCAGGAATTTATTTTTTTTAAAACTAACCGGGAAAGTATTGAGATTAATTAGTTGTTCAATTTCGGCGTTAAGCGGATGAAAACGCTTAAAAATGTCGATTAATGGCGAGCAGTAACCATACTCTTTCCATTTATCTGGAGCAGACAAAGTAGCAGTAATCATTATTTAGATAATAGAGATAGACCTTAATTATTGGTGTGCGTAGGTGTAATATTAAAGAAAAATAGTGAAAAAGAAGAAAAAAGTACAAAAAACTATAGAATTTTCTCTACACCCAATCCAAAAAGTGCAAAATCATACTTGACCGGATCCACTATATCGAACTGTTTTAAAGCTTCTGTTAGTTCTACAGCGGTGTACCAATCGGTTTGTTTACGGCTAATCAGTTTGAACAGGCGTGCTACCCGGTCTACATGCACATCACACGGGCAGATTAAAGCCGCTGGTGTTAAAGTATTCCAGATTCCGAAATCCACCCCTTTGTTATCTTTTCGCACCATCCATCTTAAAAACATATTTAAGCGCTTACAAGTTGATTTTTGCAGGGGCGATGAAATGTGTTTTTTGGTTCTGTTTGGAAAGTCCTCAAGCGAAAAAAAATAAGACCTGAAATAATTGAGACTTTGCTCTATACTAAAATTACTTTCTATGCCTGATAAAATAGTTTTTTCATGAGCCACGCTTGCTGTAGATCGCAAGTCTGCCTTGGGAATAAAGGCATCTTCCAAACTCGGAAAGCTGGAATAATGAAATTTAAAAAACTCGATAAAATACAGCAAATCTGTATCATTAAAGGTTCTGTGTTTAAAATTAAGAAGCTTTTTTAAATCCTGGTCGCTGTGGTTCAACACAAAATCGTGCGGAGCATTGTCCATGCGTTGCAGCAGCTCCCGGCATTTATTAATAATGGTTTTGCGCTGTCCCCAGGCCAGTATGGAAGCAAAGAAG
>JASLGV010000238.1 GCA_030149995.1 Pedobacter sp. | reverse complement strand
TCTGCCTAAACTGGAGAAACTGGAAAAGGTGTTCAAGTCTAAACTGAAAAATCATTAAAAGAAAATTTGCTCACGTGCCGGGAGATTCTGATCAGAGTCTCCCGGCTTATTAAACAAGTAAAAGGCTTCTTAACAATCCCGATGCTTTTGAATTTAAGGCAGGCAGGTTAAAGGCTTTTTACTACATTTGCAGTATGAAAACCGGCTTACAGCTTTATAATACACTTACAAGAAAAAAAGAAATTTTTGAACCTTTAAATGCACCCAATGTAGGGATGTATGTTTGCGGACCAACTGTTTACAGTGATGTGCATTTGGGAAACTGCCGGACTTTTATTTCTTTCGATTTAATTTTCAGGTACCTGAAATACGCCGGATTTAAAGTGCGTTACGTACGTAACATTACAGATGCCGGGCACCTCGAAGGTGATCGCGATGAAGGCGACGATAAATTTGCAAAAAGAGCAAAATTAGAGCAGTTGGAACCCATGGAAATTGTGCAGAAGTATACACTGGGTTTCCACGATGTTTTACGCATGTTCAACACTTTACCACCCAGCATTGAACCAACCGCAACAGGCCATATTATTGAGCAGATTGAAATGATTAAGGTAATCATTGCCAATGGTTATGCCTATGAAGTAGAGGGCAATGTATATTTTGATGTAGAAAAGTATAGTAAGGAATATAATTATACCATTTTAACCAACCGCAACCTGGAAGATATGCTGGCCAATACACGCGAGCTTGGGGGACAGGATGATAAAAAAGGTCGCCTGGATTTTGCGCTGTGGATTAAAGCAAAACCAGAAACCTTGATGCAGTGGCAATCGCCCTGGGGAATGGGCTTTCCGGGCTGGCACATCGAATGTTCTGCCATGAGTGCCAAATACCTGGGATCTGAATTTGATATTCATGGCGGTGGTATGGATTTGGCAGCAACCCACCATACAAACGAAATTGCACAGTCTGAAGCCTGCAGTCACCACCAGCCTGCACGCTACTGGATGCACACCAATATGCTAACCGTTAACGGAACACGCATGTCTAAATCGGCTGGTAACGGTTTTCTTCCCCTCGAGCTTTTTAGCGGAAACCACCCATTGCTTAAAAGAGGATATAGCCCGATGACGGTTAAATTCTTTATGTTGCAGGCACATTACCGCAGTACACTTGATTTTTCAAATGAAGCACTTGAAGCTTCCGAAAAAGGTTTCAGGAGGTTGATGGCCGCCACGGGCTTGCTGGATAAATTAAGCGCTTCCACTCAGGATGATTTCGACATCGATGCGTTAAAAGTACGTTGCGAGGAAGCAATGAACGATGATTTTAACAGCCCTGTATTGATTGCAGAACTGTTCGAAGCCGTGCGCATTGTCAATACGATATACGATGGAAAAGGAAAACTTACTGCCGGATCTTTAGAAAAATTAAAGCAGCTGATGCAGGATTTTGTTTTTGATATCCTCGGATTAAAGGATGAAGATACCGGAAATACCGAATTAAACAGTGTGTTGGAAATGATTGTAGCCCTGCGCAAGGAAGCAAAGGAAAATAAAGATTACGCCACCTCTGATAAAATAAGAATCGGATTACAGGAAATCGGAATCCAGTTGAAAGATAATAAAGAAGGAACTACCTGGAGCAAGGCCTAAACCCGTATTTTACCCGTTTAGCGTCCTTCAGAATCCGGATAAAACAAGTTATATGAACAAAAAACTTTTAATACTCCCCATAATCGCTGTACTCGGATTTCAGGCCTGTAAAAATGGTCAGGAGAAATCGGCAGATGAATCTTCCACTACACAGGAAATTAAATTGAGTTCTCCTGATTTCAACGCCGACAGTGCTTATGCCTTTACCAAGGCACAGGTTGATTTTGGTCCGCGTATTCCGGGTACTGCTGCACACCAGAAATGTGCCGATTACCTGGTGAAAAAATTAAAATCGTATGGTGCAGCCGTTGAAATACAAGGCGCAAAAACCAAAACCTACGATGGTAAGGAGTTTCAGTTAAAAAATATATTGGCTTCCTTTTCGCCCGAAAAAAAGGAACGCGTATTGATCTCTGCACATTGGGATGCACGGCCTTTTTCAGATCAGGATCCGGATCCGGCCAATCATACCAAACCATTTGATGCGGCCAATGATGGTGCCAGCGGGGTAGCCGTAATTTTGGAAATGGCCCGTTTGATACAACAAAAACAACCGGGCGTCGGGGTAGATTTTATCCTCTGGGATCTGGAAGATTATGGTAAGGCCAACGACGAAACACCTGATGAAACCACCTGGTGTTTGGGTTCGCAGTATTGGGCTAAGTATGCGGTATCAAAAGGATATAAGGCGCTTTATGGCATCAACCTGGATATGGTGGGCGGCGGAAATGCCCAGTTTACTCAGGACGAAATTTCGAGACAATCGGCACCGGATGTCGTAAAAAAAGTTTGGGACATTGGCAATGAAATCGGTTATGCATCTTATTTCGTAAACATTCCATCGGGTAAATTGGTCGATGACCACTTCTGGGTAAACAAAGCAGGCATTCCATGCATTGATATTATTCATTACAACGATAACAGCGGATTTTATATTAACTGGCATACCCAGTTGGATAATTTGGCCAATATTGATAAGAATACACTGAAAGCAACCGGCCAAACCGTATTGGAAACCATTTACCGCGAAAAATAATAGTTTCATTATTTTAGGTATACAACAGACATAAAACTTTATATTCGCTGAAACATTTTTATTTACAGATTAATGAAAACATTATTTTCAACTACTATTGCAGCTGCATTAACTTTAAGTGCTTTTGCCCAGAAAAGCGACGGCACGACAAAATCTTTGGTAAATGCAGATAAAGAACTGACTAAAGCGATAGCAAACAGCGGAGATAAAACGGCATTTGTTGAATATTCGAGCCCAACGGCGCTGGTTTTCAGACCGAATGCTGTAAATGTGAAAACGTTTTATGCCGAACAAACCAGTTCAGAGAAAAACCTGGTTAGAAAACCAAACCTGGCGAAGGTTGCACGCAGCGGCGAATGGGGCTTTATAACAGGACCATACGAAAGTGGCGATGCAGAAAAAAAATACGGACAATACCTGTCAATCTGGAAAGCAGATAACGGAAAATGGAAACTTGCTTTAGATCTCGAAACCAGCAGCAACAAGCCTTTAAATACTTCAGCCAGCCAGTTTGTAGAGCCTTATGCACATTTTTCACCTAAGTTTGTCAACGAAAAAGATATTAAAGCAAACAGAGAAATTATTTTAACGACAGAAAAAACACTTAATACCTTACTTAAAACACATGGTATTGCCGCTTTTTCTGGTTTTGTTACCGAAGATAGCCGCTTGTTATTCCCAGGCCATGAAGCCATAAACGGTAAAAATAACATCCTGGCATTCTACAATGGAGTAGTGGATAAAATCAATTTAAAAACCACGGCTGCCGATAAATCATTGGGTAATGATTTTGCCTATACATACGGAGTGGCCACCATCGATTACAAATCTGATCTGAGAGAAAGCTTTAACTATATTTTTGTTTGGGAAAAAGATATGGATCATGCCTGGAATCTGGTGGTTCAAAGCTTTGTTCCGGCAGAACGTTAAATAAAATCATTAAATTATCTAAAGGCTTTCTAAACAGAAAGCCTTTTATATTTACAGTTGTTTTTACCCGCTTTCAGTTAATTTTTAATGTATGTTTAAAAAAATATTAGTTTACACCTTTTTTAGTCTGTTTGCTTTAAATGCCCTTGCTCAGAAACAAAAATTTGATGTGCAGGGAAAAGCCGGTTGCAGGGGAATTATGCCCGAAAATACCATCGAAGGTATGTTAAAAGCACTCGATCTGGGCGTTACCACCTTAGAAATGGATGCCGTTATTTCAAAAGATAAACAAGTGGTTTTATCACAGGAACCTTACTTCAGCAATGAAATTTCTTTAACACCTGCCGGAAAAGCCATCACGCTAAAAGATCAGAAAAACTACAACATGTACAAGATGACCTACGATGAAATTAAAAAATTCGATGTGGGAAGCAAAGTAAATGCTGATTTTCCGGGACAAATGAAATTTAAGGCTTATAAACCCCTGCTCTCCGAAACCATTGACCGGGTAGAGGCTTATGTAAAAGAAAAAAAACTGGCTAAACCCGTTTACAGCATCGAAACCAAAACCATTAAAAACGGTGACCTGGAATTTCATCCTGAACCAGCAGAGTTTGTAGAACTGATTATGGATGTCATCAAGGATAAAAAACTTGAGAAAAGAGTTATTATAGAATCTTTTGATATGCGTACACTGCAATACCTGCACGAAAAGTATCCGAAAATAAAAACCTCCTTGCTGATAGATGAGAAAGAACCTTTCG
>JASLGV010000214.1 GCA_030149995.1 Pedobacter sp. | reverse complement strand
CTGCGGCTGCATCTGCAAAGGCAACATCTGGTGTTACCTGGCTCAGCGGCTGTTTATCTAAGAAATCTTTTTTACAGCCTGTAAAAGAAATGCCCAGGGCTGCAACTGTGAGAATTGAATATATTTTAAGTTTCATTTTTTTACGTATTAAAAGCCAACATTAACGCCGAAAAGGAAAGTTCTTGCCTGCGGATAGGTACCATAGTCAACACCCATACTCGGGCTGTTTCCTGAATAGCGTTGTACTTCCGGATCGAAACCTTTGTAATCGGTAATCGTTATAAGGTTGTAACCGGTTGCAAAAAACATAACCTTGTTCATGTTTAATTTTTTAAGCAGGTCTTTGTTTAAACTGTAAGACAGGGTAGCTGATTTTAAACGTAAGTAAGAGCCGTTTTCTACAAATCTGCTCGATGTACGGGTATTATCTGTATTGCCTTTGGTTACTTTTGGTATGTCGGTAATTTGGCCTGGGGTAGTCCAGCGGTTTAATACAGCCGCAGACTGGTTTTTAGAGTCGTATAAGCCTTCAAGATCGATGCGCGAAGCATTGAAGATGTCGTTGCCCTGAACGCCCTGGAAGAAGAATGATAAACCAAATGCACCATAGGTAAGGTTGTTGTTTACACCATAGGTAAATTTAGGTTGTGCATTTCCGATAAAAGTACGGTCGCCGGCATCTACTTTACCGTTGCCGTTCAGATCGGCATATTTAATGTTACCCGTTTGCGGATCCACACCTTGCGATACATATCCGTAGAAAGAGCCTAATGGTCTGCCAACTTCAACTCTAACTGCAGCATCACGGCCATCAATGCCTCCAAAATCAATTGATTGTAAAGAATTACCTAAGCTGGTTACCTTATTGCGGTTTAATGAAAAATTCAGGTCTGTGTTCCAGGTAAATTTCTCACGTACAAAGTTTTTGGTAGAAAGTACGAGTTCAATACCTTTGTTTTCCATTGAACCTACGTTTCTCGCTTGTGTATCAAAGCCAACACTCAGTGCCAATGGAACGTTCAGCAATAAATCATTGGTTTTTTTCAGGTAAGCGTCTGCTGTAAAGGTAATTCTGGAATTGAATAAGCTTAAATCTAAACCAATATTGGTTTGAGTTGTTTTTTCCCAGGTAAGATCCGGATTGCTTAACTGTACAAAATTATACGAACCTTGTGTAGTAGGCTGATAAAGTTCTAAGTAAGAGTAATCGCCGATACCTTCATCATTACCTACTTTACCCCAGCTTCCTCTGATTTTTAAATCGTTGATGACTTTGCTGTCTTTCATAAAGTCTTCACTCGAAATACGCCAGCCTAATGAAGCAGAAGGGAAGTAACCATAACGTTTAGAAGGTGCAAAACGAGAAGAACCATCGGCACGGAAATTTGAACTAAATAAATACTTTCCATCGTATGCATAGGTTACACGTGCTAAATAAGAACGTTTGCTCCATTGCGAAAAAGAAGGAAGGGTAGGAGTTACCGAAGTTGCTTTCGGCAATAAGTTACCATTTGCATCTAAATATTTCGAATCTTCATAACTGAAATATTTATAATCAGACGATTGCAAGGTCATACCACCGGTAGCGGTAAATGCATTTTTACCTACATTTTTGGTATAATTAAGGATGTTCTCATTTAACCATACGTTATCTCTTGTAAGGTTGCTTCTGTAACGTCCTTGCAGGGTCCTTCCGTATTCAGATAAAAACGGATCCAGGAAATCATTAAAGAAATTGTTATTTACGTTGGTGCTGATGCTTGATTTCAGGTATAAATCTCTTGTAAAGTTAACCTGTGCTCCAAATGAACCTAAGAAACGTAAGTTGTTGGTGCCGTTGGTTGCACGGTAAGCGTAAGCAATTGGGTTTTCCCAGCCACCCTGATTCGGGTTACCGGCAAACTGTCCTTTGTCGTTGTAAACACCAATGGTTGGTGGTGTAGATAGGGCTGCTAAGATCACACCGCCACCAGAAACACCTGCATTGTCCCCAACGTCAACCGAACGTCTGTAAGTAAGTGCAGCAGAACCTGTAAGTTTTAACCAGTTTGTTAAGCTCTGCGAACCGTTGAAATTAACGGTATACTTATCCAGTTTGGCCGGAGATACAATTCCTTTGTCTTGCTGATAACCAGAAGAGAAATAATACTGACCACCTTTTACACCACCTGATAAAGAAACCTGGTAGTAATTTTGTGTACCGGTACCGAAGGTTTTATCCTGCCAGTCTGTATTGGTATTTCCAAAAGTTGCATAGTTCAGGTCTTTCATTAAAGCATTGTACTGATCTGCATTCAGCACATCAATTTTCTGCCATAAATTAGAAAAACCGGTAAATGCATTAAAACCAACACTTAGTTTTCCGGCACTACCTTTTTTAGTCGTAATCAATACAACCCCATTGGCACCGCTCGAACCGTAAATGGCCGCCGCAGAAGCATCTTTTAAGATGGTAAAACTTTCGATGTCGTTCGGATTCAGAAAATCAGCTGTTCTGGAAGTTACTCCGTCAATTACATACAGCGGACTGTTTGAAGCCGTAATAGAGGTATTACCGCGGATACTGATGGATACACCAGCACCTGGTTTTCCAGACTGCGAAATGATCTGTACACCAGCAGCCTTACCCTGTATGGCCTGTAATGGATTGGTAACTGGTTGGTTTTCGATATCTTTTGCCGATATCGCAACCACAGAAGTTGTTAAATCCTTTTTGGTAGATGTACCATAACCGATTACCACAACCTCATTCAGTTGCTGGTTGTCATCTGATAAAGTGATGTTGATGGTTGTACGGTTATTTACGGCTTCTTCAGATGTTTTGAAGCCTATAAAAGAAAATTCTAAAACAGAATTTTTAGGTGCTGAGAGCGAGTAATTCCCCGTTGGAAGGGTCGAGGTACCCTGATTTGTTCCTTTTACTTTTACGGAAACTCCAGGAAGCGGAAGACCTTTCTGATCTTTCACCTGGCCTTTGATTGTGATGTTTTGTGCCATTGCCAGCGACATACCACATAAAATACACAACATAAGTAGTGTAAGCTTTTTGCTCATAATATTTGTTCTATTTAATTAAAATACAATGTAAAGTTAACACTCCTTTAACTGTAAAAGCAAACTTTTTGAGTAAAAATTTTGTCGTAACTGTTTGATATTTAGTTGTTTGTGTTGTTTTTGATACGCTTTAATACCATGCAGTTAAGTGGCTTTTTACGCTGATAATCAGGCATTAAATAGCGTATTTACATGCATGTATCCGGATGTTTTGATACGCTTAGATACCCCGTTATTTAATTTTAAAATAAACGGTTTTATTTTTTGAAGGCGGGATAGAATACAGGGCTATTACTCGATAACGAGCAAACTCCATCCATCTTTTCCTCCTTTTTTAAGTACCTTTTTGCGGTCTTCCATTACCTTTTTAATACGCGTACCGAAAGTCCAGCAGGTGCTTTGACGAATCGATAACAGTTCAGACAATTTGTGAGATGATATTTTTCCTTTAGAAGAGTAGATCAGAAAGATCATATAAAAAGCTTTATTGATCGGAATCCGTGTACCATGGAAAATGGTATAGGTTGTTACAGACTCTTCATAGCCACATTTGCTGCAGCGTCTGCTGTGAGAAATATGTCCGTTAAAATAATGATTGTTGTTGCACTTACGGCAGTGATAACCATCGTGCCATTTCAATTGTTCAAGAAAGTCGTAGCAGCTGTCCTTATCCGGGTATATTTTGCTGAATTCATCAAAATCTACTTCAGTAGACATCACCCGGTCGCGGGTTACTTTTTCTACGCTGGTTTGCAATTCTTCATTATCCTGCTCCAGCAGCACATTCATTCTTGATATTTCCTCAGCCTGTTTCAGCAGTACCGCATTGGCTTCTTCAAGTGCCTGGTTTTTGCTCTCTATAATCAGGGATTTATGGTAAACTTCGCGGGTACGTGCTTCCACCTGCTTTTCCAGTTTTTCATTCAGGTTATCTTTCAGTTTAGCATGTACGGCCATCTGCCTGATTATTTTCTGCTGTGCTTTATCTTTCTTCTTTTTCAGGATGCTCACCTTATCGCCAATGGCAAAGGATAGAAAAACCATTTCCAGCACAAAACAGAAGCTGAGGCTGTAATAGCTTACAATACCAAAGTTAAGCCAGGAAATGCCCAGCATAATTAAAAATTTAAGGCAGAAACCTGCAAATAAGAAGCTGTAACCGAGTACAAAGAAACGGGCGGGCTGATATCCTTTTTTATAGATATAAATGCCTGTAAAGAAAGCTACAGCCAAAGGAATGGCCTCTATAAATTTATAGCTAAATAAATCCTGGTTAAAGAAATAGCAATAAACAAAGTATACAATTCTTAAATAAATAACATTTAAAATGAGTTTATTAAGTTTTGGGGCTTTGGCTTTTACATAGAGCAGCTCCTTTGTAAACATCAGCGCAAAAATGCTGATGGCACAAAGTGCAAATGCATAGGCCAGCT
>JASLGV010000550.1 GCA_030149995.1 Pedobacter sp. | reverse complement strand
CCGTTTGACCGGCTGAAACCGGACTTACACAATTATGCTCACTGGTTACCACAACTGTATAGGAACCGCTTTTCGTAGCACTGTATGATGGTGAAGTTGCACCCGGGATTAACACCCCGTCTAAGTACCACTGGTTGCCAGCGGTTGAGCTGGAAGTTAAAACCACCGAACCACCTTCGCAGGTGCTGTTTACACCACCTGTTAAAGTGATTGATGGTTGCGAAGGAATCTCATAAATCGTAACGGTTTGACCGGCTGAAACCGGGCTTACGCAGTTGTGCTCACTTGTTACAATCACGGTATAGCTACCTGTCTTAGTCGC
The DNA here is from genome assembly GCA_030149995.1 of Pedobacter sp. Taxonomy (GTDB): domain Bacteria; phylum Bacteroidota; class Bacteroidia; order Sphingobacteriales; family Sphingobacteriaceae; genus Pedobacter. The sequence goes on along the minus strand of JASLGV010000550.1, from coordinate 3,295 downwards.
GCTGTATGTTTGTGAAGTTGCACCCGGGATCAGTACGCCGTCTAAATACCACTGGTTGCCAGTCAAAGCACTGGAAGTCAGCAGTACTGAGCCACCCTCGCAGGTACTGTTGATGCCGCCTGTTAAACTGATCGTAGGCTGCGAAGGAATCTCGTATATCGTAACCGTTTGACCAGCTGAAGCAGGACTTACGCAGTTGTGCTCGCTGGTCACAATCACCGTGTAACTACCAGTCTTAGTCGCGCTGTATGTTGGTGAAGTTGCGCCCGGAATCAGTACCCCGTCTAAGTACCACTGGTTACCAGCGGTTGAGCTGGAAGTCAGCAGTACTGAGCCACCCTCGCAGGTACTGTTGATACCGCCTGTTAAACTGATCGTAGGCTGCGAAGGAATCTCGTATATCGTAACCGTTTGACCGGCTGAAACCGGACTTACGCAGTTATGCTCACTTGTTACAACTACTGTGTAACTACCGCTTTTCGTAGCACTGTATGTTGGTGAAGTTGCACCCGGGATCAGTACGCCGTCTAAGTACCACTGGTTGCCAGTCAAAGCACTGGAAGTCAGTAATACTGAGCCACCCTCGCAGGTACTATTGATACCGCCTGTTAAATTAATAACTGGCTGAGCAGGTATGGCATAAATATCTATTGAAACAGGATCTGAAATTGTCTGGCAACCATTTTCTGAGGTTACCACCAACCTAATTACCAGGCTATTCTGTCCTGCAGGCATTTGTCCGATAACAATTTGATTGGTATTAAAACCCGTGGCAGAAAAAGTTGTCGCATCGAAATCTTGCCAGTTGCCATCTTTTTCATATTGCCACTGAAAAGTATCTGTTGCAACCGCAGAAGTAATTTTATAAGTAAATGAACCCTTTGCACATACCGCTTGTTCCTGAGGCGCTGCAGTTAAAACCGGGTTGGGGTTTACTTTAACAACGACATTTGTTTTTTCGCGGTCATCACCTATGGTTTCCAGTAAGAAGCTGTAAATACCTGTATTGTTAATACTTCCGGTAACTGTTACTTTTTTACCAACAACCGCCGAAACCTGAAGTTGTGCTGGTAATCCTGTAACAGGGTTCAACTGCGTACCATTGCCGGAAAGTGTGTAAGAAACCGGCTTAATGGTTGCTGCCTGACAAATTTCCTGACCATCTACTGTATTATATTTAATGTTGTTACAGCTTTCAGTTAACGTTCCGTTCTTACATTCAAGATGCGGATCTAAAGGTCTAACAGAATTCGGATCCGTTGCATCTGGATCGGTTACATCTGGCGGACGGAGAATACTGGCCTCCGTTAAAAAGCTTTGCGTTGTTACACCATTGGTAATCTGCGCAACGATTACAAACTCAATCCATCCCTGATTAACTAAATTTACTCCGGTACCAACTTTATTAGCGGCAGAAGTTAAATTACTTACCGATGATGTAGGCGTTCCATTTCCTGTTTGGGCCGAAACAATGGTTAAATTTCCAGGAAGATTAAAATTAAAAAGTGCATTTACTGCATCAGAGGGTCCATCATTTTTAACTCTGATGGTATACGTAATCTGCTTATTTGGAAAGTAATTACTCAAATCGGGTGTAATGCTTTCGATTTTCAGATCTGCTTCCTGCAAATTCATCTGGATGGGCTGTTCTTCCTCGCTTCCCTGAATATAAGCCCAGGTATCCATCGACTTTGTATTTCCAAAACTGGAACTACCTGAACCTTTGTTACCACTGCCAGTTCCTGAACCCGATACATACCTGCCCCATTTATGCCCGTTTTGGTTACTTGATATTCCCCCTAAATTAATGTATGGATTAGATGTTTCATATTGAGGATTACCACCCCCCTCAATGTTCGAATCGTCCCAGTAAACAATGTCACTGTAAACAGCCCGGTCGGGATTGTTGGTTTCCAGATCGTAAGCGGTTGTGTTGTTTGTTAACTCAATAACCAGTCCATTCGGATTGATCTCCATGTCGATATAGGGAAAATGTACCTCTGCCGAGCGCAACATGGTTTTGAGTTTACTGATATTGGTTCCTGGTGGTACAAAAGCACCGTTTGCATCTTTCGCGTCCCAGAAAATCGAATTGGCACCCGGTTTGGCCACCCCGGTTAAAACACGGCTTGCGCCTCCCGGAATTGGAATGGTAATTTGAAAAGTACCACCGGCATTAGAAGTAAAAGTGATGTTAGCACCCTTTCTACTCACTTCTCCTTCCTGACCTTCAACACCTGTAACTTTTAGGTCGGTAATTTTAGGTAAAACCGCTTCATTTTTCAGCCAGGTAGTCTGATTAGCACTCGAAATAAATGTAGGTGCATTTGCCGGCAGGTCCGGATTGGGTTTGTTATAAAAAATTTTATGGGTAATGTTTTTATCATCATCAGGTGTGCGCGGATCATGAATATATGGCAATATCGTCTGGTATGAAGAAAAGTTTAAGCTTTTGTAAGTCGGGATACCATCAACAGCAAAACCATTGTTGTTGGAAAAGAAAGTAAAACCAACACCGTTACTTCCGTTTGATTTTACGCGGTAAGCTCTCCCATCTTGGGTAAGCACATAATTCACCCCATAAAAAGCAGCGGATTCATTAAAATTAGCCGCTAAATTTAAGTTCAGCACATTGGTAAAAACGCGGCCTGTTATCCAGCTATTAGCCGATCTTACCGATACATCCCAGGCGGCAATCAGATCTCCGTTGTTTGCCTGGGTGCTCCCTTGCCCTTGCGTCCAGTTTGCATTTGCCAATATATCCGGAGGCTGAACATAAGTCGTATTGCCTGCCCCGTTTATGCCCAGCGGGCTGATAAAATCTATCCGCCAAATACCTTCTTCTCCTGCTTTAACGGTAACCGTGTAAGGCGTATATGCACCTGCAGGTGCGCCACCTCCGGTATTTGGACCGGCAAGCTCAGCTGTTCTGTTTGAAATGCGCCCGATGGTTGTAGAATTGCCAGATGTATAAACGGTACCATTCGGGGCCGTTAGATTTATTCTTCCGTTTACATAACCCTGAGCACTGGATGCAACCGCTATGATCTCATCTTTCTTTACATACACGTAATGTGTACCGGGTGTTTTAAATGGCCAGGAGTCTAAATATCCACCATTGGTATTGCAATACAAAAAGGCTCTGTTTCCAGCAGCGCCACCTGGATACAAATCTTTACTTCCTTCTGCTCTGGCTTGTAGAAACACCAAAACAAAAGAGAATATGAAACTAATAAAAAGCTTAAATCCTTGGATGATTCCTGAGCGCATTTAACAAAATAAAACTAACTTGTAA
>JASLGV010000144.1 GCA_030149995.1 Pedobacter sp. | reverse complement strand
CCGAAAAGAAAAAGCAGAAAGAGCTGGTTAAGCAATGTGATAAGGAAATTAAAGAAATGTTTAACCGCGAAATTAAAGAACTGACCATTGCCCAGGGGCAGATTTTAACCAAATTAATCGACCGAGAGGTTGGTCGTACCACTTATGATATCGTAAAACAAACCAAAGGCGGCTTTGCTGCTTTTTCTTATCAGATTGTGGCCCGAGTGGTGGGGCACAACCTAAAAAGTACCTATGATCCAGCTGAAGACCGCGATATTGAATCCATTATCCGAACCTCTGGATTTTACCAGTAAACATTTGAAATGAGCGAAAATACTCCTAATATTTATTCACTACAGGTTAAAAAAGTTAGTGGGGAAGACCATCCCCTTTCTATTTATAGAAATAAAGTATTGCTAATTGTAAATACAGCATCTGAATGTGGTTTTACGCCTCAGCTAAAAGAATTGCAACAGTTGAAAGACGAAATAAACAATCCGGATTTCGAAATTCTTGCTTTTCCAACGAACGACTTTGGTAAACAGGAACCCCTTAATGGCGCGGATATTGTTAATTTTTGCGAAAGCAAACACGGGGTTAAATTTCCTGTGTTTGATAAAATTATGGTGCGTGGTACATATGCGCATCCCTTATACCAGTTCCTGAGTGATAAGAAACAAAATGGAAGACTGACTTCCACCCCTCGCTGGAATTTTCATAAATACCTTATCAATAGAAAAGGGGAAGTACAGGATTATTTTTTTCCTTTTACCAAACCCCTGAGTTCAAAAATTAAAAAGAAGATTCAGCGCCTGCTGGAAGATCACAACAAATAATTCAATGAAATTAGATATTTTAGTCATTGCCGTTCATCCCGATGATGCGGAGCTTTGCTGTTCGGGTACGATTTTAAAGCACCTGGCGCTTGGCAAAAAGGTGGGTATTGTAGACCTTACTCGTGGCGAGCTTGGTACACGTGGAACCGCCGAAACCCGTGATGAAGAAGCCCGGGATTCGGCCGCGGTTTTAGGGTTACATATACGGGAAAATTTAAGGTTTAGAGATGGTTTCTTTGAAAACGACGAATTTCACCGCCTTAAAGTGATAAAGGTTATCCGTAAATACCAGCCTGAAATTATTTTAAGCAATGCCCTGCACGACCGTCATCCCGACCATGGACGTGCCGGCGACCTGGTTTACGATTCCGTATTTTTATCGGGACTTCCTAAAATAGAAACAGAAATCGACGGACAGACCCAGACAGCACACCGCCCACGTTTATTGCTGCAGTATATTCAAGACCGGTATATTAAACCAGATATCATTGTCGATATATCTGAACATATGGATACCAAAATTAAATCAATCAAGGCTTTTAAAACACAATTCTATACACCTGGTGTTGAAGGTCTGGATACTTATATATCTTCGCCAGAATTTTTTGAAAGTGTTATTGGGCGTGCACGCGAATTTGGAAAAAGCATTGGTGCCACTTTTGGTGAAGGATTTACTTCGAGAAAACTTTTAGGTATTGATAATTTATTTGATTTGAGATAACCAGTCCATCTGTTATTAGAAAATCCTTTACCGGTTAAATCCAGTAAAGGATTTTTTGTATATGCCTTTCTTATTACTGGGTAGATCGGCAAAATGCTGCGTGGATCGCCGAAAATTAAAATTGGTGCCCAGTTGCGTACCAACAAAGTCAGTACTTTTTTGTTATGTTTTAAAAAAACAGAAATATAATGGCTAATCTATTCTCTTCCCTAAAAAACGCGTACAATTTATTTAAGCATATTGATTTTGAAAAACTGGAAGCCCTATCTAAAAAAGTAGATCTACCGAAGATGGTCGAAACGATTTCCAGCCTGGATGATAAGCAGATTCAGGGAATGATGAAAATGGTGGGCGGTTCCTCTAAAAAACGCGAACTGCCACCTATTGAAGGTGATTTTTATCATCTGGGCGATGAAGCATTGAAAGATGAAGACCGTGCGCTTCAATTAGAAGTAAGGGCCTTTTTAGAAAAAGAAGTAAAACCAATTGTAAATCATTATTGGAACCGGGCCGAATTTCCTTTTGAGATTATTCCGAAGCTGGCCGAGCTGAATATATGCGGTTTAACTTATAAGGGATATGGATGTCCTGGGAAATCCAATTTAATGGAAGGGATTTTAGCCATGGAAATGGCGCGTATTGATACTTCATTATCTACTTTTTTCGGGGTGCAAAGCGGCCTTGCCATGGGTTCGATTTATCTGTGTGGTTCGGAAGAACAGAAACAGCAATGGCTGCCTTTAATGCAGCAGTTTAAAATAATCGGTGCTTTTGGTTTAACCGAACCCGAAATTGGTTCGGCAGCTGCGGGCGGTTTAACCACCACTTGCAAAAAGGTAGGAAACAAATGGGTACTTAACGGGCAGAAGAAATGGATTGGCAACGCTACTTTTGCCGATATCCTGATTATCTGGGCACGCGATGAGGTGCAGGGCGATGTTAAAGGCTTTATTGTAAAAAAGGAAAATCCCGGGTTTTCGGTCGAAAAGATGGAAGATAAAATGGCTTTACGCATTGTGCAGAACGGACTGATTACCTTAACAAACTGCGAGGTGGAGGAGGCTGACCGCTTGCAAAATGCCAATTCTTTTAAAGATACCGCAAAGGTTTTACAGATGACCCGTGCCGGTGTGGCCTGGCAGGCAGTAGGTTGTGCGCGTGGGGCTTACGAAAATGCACTCGATTATACGCGTAAGCGTAAACAGTTTGGAAAGCCAATAGCCTCTTTCCAGCTGATCCAGAATCACCTGGTTGAAATGCTTTCGAATTTAACAGCCATGCAGACGCTGTGTTATCGTTTATCGCAGTTGCAGGATCAGGGATTACTTAAAGATGAACATGCTTCACTTGCTAAAGTTTTTTGTTCGCTACGCACACGCGATGTGGTAAGCAAAGCACGGGAAGTAATGGGGGGAAATGGAATCCTGCTCGAATACAATGTGGCTCGTTTCGTAGCCGATGCCGAAGCCATTTACTCGTACGAAGGAACCAAGGAAATTAATACATTGATTGTTGGACGTGCCATAACCGGTTTTTCAGCCTTTGTTTAGATATGCTTCAACATAAGGTTGTGTTAATCGATGGGTAAAGCTACTTCGGGCTGTTTAAGCGTAAAAGGATACTTGCTAAAAGCAACCTGGCTCATCGCACTTTTTTCATACACGCCTATGCAAAACTGATTGTAGCTTGCGTCGAAATTCTCTGTTCCCGGATGCAAAACATGAGGCACTTTGTTCCCTTCCATAAAGAAGTAAACCTTGGTGTTACCGTATTTGGTATGTGGCATGTAATTTCCATAATCTTCCATTTCTTTCCAGATACTGTCTTTCACGGTTACGGCATAAATGCGTTGCACCGGTCCGGTGTTGTTGTCATTTCTGTATTTGGATACTTCTTTAAAACCACCTTTTAACTGGTCTATGCCCGGTTGAAAAAATGTTCCTTTGAACATAAAGGCAACGAGTATTACAACAGGAAGGAGGAAGAGAATTGTTTTTTTGCTTTTCATTTGTTTTTGGACTGTGTGCGCTGTGCATGGCCAGCGGTGTGCAATGGTAAAAAAAAAGCGGTATTAAACCGCAGGAAAGCCGTAAACATGAAATTAAAATGGCAAAAGGGAAAAAACGTTGTTCA
>JASLGV010000040.1 GCA_030149995.1 Pedobacter sp. | reverse complement strand
TGTCCATGTTCTGTGCTGTGATGTATTCTATTGATTGCCATTTGGTAATAATGTTGTGTGCATTACCCACTTTTACGGTTCCGGCAACAGCCGCTATTTTATCACGGTAGAAATAACGCATCAGTTCGGTTACGGCATCTGTTTTTAACTGGGTATCGGCATCAATACAGATGATATAGTTGGCTGTAGCTTTTGATATTCCGAAATTCAGGGCCGATGCCTTACCGCCGTTTTCTTTTCTGTAGACCTTTACCTGCGGGTGGTTGCCATATTGGTTATTGACAATTTCAAATGTTTTATCTTTTGATCCGTCGTCGACAAAAATTAACTCAAAATCCGGGTAAGATGTTTGAAGCAAGCTGTCGATCGTATGAATGGCTGTTACTTCTTCATTATAGGCCGGGATAATGATGCTTACTTTTTCTGAAGGATTTTTAACAAGTTTATTCACATTTTTAGCTGCTTTTCTTTTTTGCCTGATGGCCAGGTAAGCAATAAAAATGGTTCTTAGAATGGCCAGCACAATGGCTATGGTGAAAACAACATTTAAAATCATGTTGCCATAGTAAAAGAACGTAATGAAAAAGTAATCGCCCGAACCGGTGAAACCAGTGTTGGCGGTTGATTTTACAGCAGGCATCAGTTCAGATCTTTTTTTGCCCATCAAATCGACCACGGTTGTAAACGTATATCCTTTTTGTTTAAAGTATTTAATAATGCGTGGCAAAGCGGAAACTGTTGCTTCGCGGTTACCACCTGCATCGTGCAGTAAGAGGATATTACCGTTGTTCTGTTGTTTTACCACCTCGTTAAAAATCTCATCTGCTGTTTTACCGGGTTGCCAGTCTTCAGGATCAATATATTCGCCAATATTGATGTAATTTTCCTTGCGGCTTTGGGCAACAGGCAGTATTTCAGAGATATTTTGCGGCTCTGCATCTGCATTAAAAGGCGCCCTGAACAGGATGGTACTGTGGCCGGTTACACATTCTATAAGCCTGCGGGTAGCATTCAGCTCAAATTTAACCCGGCGCGGACCAATGGCAGACATATCCGGATGAAAGAAGGTGTGGTTCCCAATTTCATAACCGTCGTTGTATTCCTGTCTGAGGAGTTCCATGTTTTTTTCGGCCATAATTCCCACCACGAAAAAGCAGGCTGGCACTTTCTCCTGTTTTAATATATTCAATACCTGTGGCGTGTAAACCGGATCAGGACCATCATCGAAAGTGAGCACAATCTTTTTATCGGCTTCGCCAAATCTTCTGATTACATAAGGAGAGGGAAGTCTGGTATAACGTTGGTTGGCAATGGTGAAATCACTTTTATTCAGGGTGAAATTTACACTGCCAGGGTTTGGCGTTGCTGTTAAATCGAGAATTTCTCCATCGCCAATGTATTGAATGCCGCCAATGGTTAAAGCAGATATTTTCCGGAGATCTACAGGTTTTTTGCGTAGAGAGTCCAGGGTAAGGTTGTTGGAAATGAACTGCCACAAGCGTTTATCCTCCGAACCCAGTCTCCAGAGCGCAATACCGGCAATGTTCCAGTCGTCTGCTTTCCTGATTAAATTAAAATTGGTAGCTGCATCTGTAAAGTACACATCGTGCTCAATGCCACTTGCGTCTTTATAGCTGTAGTATGAATTGGCAGAGGCCGGGTCGTAATTTACCTTGCTTTTGTAGGTAATGGCAGTTGTCATGGCTTGCTCATAGGTAACACTTTTACCCACGCTGTTTTTAGGCCAGTCGTAACCGTAACAGGCGAGGGCCAGGATTACCTTGTTGGCATCCATTTTACTACAAAGATTATCGAGTTGCTCTTCTACCCATTCCTGGTGCGAAATATCGCCGGCATTACTTTGATCGGTATGCTGGTCGTAAGCCATCAGAATGATGTAATCATTATAATGCTGTAATATTTCTGGTTTATAATCGTCGTTTTCGGGCGAAATATCCTGTGATACAATCAGTTTTTCGGCATGAAAACGGGTGTAAAGATTTTTCATGAAAGCATTAAATGGCCCGTCTGTTTCGAGGTTTAATTCTTCAAAATCGATGTTAATGCCTTTAAAGCCATGTTTTTTGGTGAGTGCAAGCAGGTTCGAAATCATTTTCTCCTGTTCTGCGGGGTTATTCAACAACCTTTTTACAGCATTGCCATCCCAGTGGTCTGTGTGGTAGTTGGAAACAACTGCCAGCGGTATTTTTTTAGCGCCCAGAATAACTTTTAAAGCAGCGGTATCGGCTTTGTCTACAATGGAGTCGCCATTTAAGAAAAACGACTCTGTGGCCACCATATCCAGGTGACTGATGTTGCGCTTTAAGTTAGACAAGGATTTATCTCTTGTTCCGGCCCAGCTTACATAAAAGCCAAGGTTTATCCGTTTGTTGTCGCCACGGTGAACGAGGTTTCTTTTTTCGCGGTCTTTCTTGATTTTCTCCAGCTTTGATTTCTCCACAGAAAAAACTTTGTATTGCTGCGATTTTTTTAATTGTGCAAGTTTTTTTTCCGTTAAAGGTGTATTCACATTTATAAACGAGAGATTGGGTGCTTCAACAGAAGACAACGTAAAGGCAACGCAGATAACTGCAATGATAAATACTAAAAACAATGTGCGGCTTACCCATGTAAAGGTATGCCACCTTCTTTTTGTTTCGGTTTGGAAGACTTGTTTTCCGGACATTTTTATCTGATTTATGTAACAAATATCAGCAATGGAAATGAAGAATTTATGAATAGTCAGTGCTTTCTTTTGTTCATTCTTACCATCGGGAAAAATATAAACAAACAAGCCACCGATCTGTTTACCGGTGGCTTATCTGCTTGTTAATGAGAATTGTTACATTTACTCGTCCAGGTAACCGAACTTTCCCTGGTTGTAATCAGAAATTGCCTGTTGTATTTCTTCCTGAGTATTCATCAGAAAAGGACCATATGCGGCAATTGGTTCGTTAATTGGCTCACCACTTAATACCAGCACAACACTGTTTTCTGTTGCTTCTACCTCTATTTGTTCCCCTTCATTTTTAAAATGAACGAAATGATCTGTGTGTGCAGTCTGCGTTCCGTTCACGTTTATGGCTCCCTCAACCACCACAAAGGCGGTATTGTAATGTGCCGGGAAGCTGAAAACAGCTTTGCCATTTTTGTTTAAGCGGGCATTGTATACCTCAATTTTTGTAAAGGTACTGGCCGCTCCCTGTATGTTCTGATAATTACCGGCAATTACTTCTATTCGACCACCTGCATCCGGTAAATCGAAATAATGCATGTCGCTTCGTTTAATGGCCTGGTATTTAGGCTTACTCATTTTATAAGCAGCAGGCAGGTTTACCCATAGCTGTATCATCTGGAAAGGACCACCTTGCAGGCTGTATGCTTCTTCGTGATATTCTTTGTGTAAAATGCCACGTGCGGCAGTCATCCATTGTACATCGCCCGGATAAATAACACCTTTATTGCCGGCGCTATCCTGGTGCGCCACCGCTCCATGGTAAGCAATGGTAACGGTTTCAAATCCGCGGTGCGGATGAAGGCCAACACCTCTGGGTTCTTTGCGTGCCGAAAACTCTATTTTAGATCCGTAATCCATCAGGAAAAAAGGATCCATGCTGATCTGGTAACCACCAGGAAAAAAATTGTGCACTCTGAAGCCATCTCCAACCATGTGCGGGGCCGGGGCTTTTAATATATTTGATATTTGTTTTGTTTCCATTACCTTTTTTGATTGATGAAGGCAGCGGAGTAGGGTATGGAGCATGCTGATGCTCCATACAGAAATCCTTTTGCTTTATGCTTGTTTTACAAACTGTAATTCACCCAACAGGCGAACTTCTTCACTTACCATTACACCACCGGTTTCTAATGCTGCATTCCAGCTTAATCCGAATTCTGAACGGTTAATTTTTCCGCTTAAAGTAAATCCGGCCTTTGTATTTCCCCATGGATCGGTAGCAATACCACCAAATTCTGCTGTTAATTTTACCGGCCTGGTTTCTCCTTTTATACTCAGGTTGCCTTTTACAATGTAATCGTTGCCATCTTTTTCTACAGAAGTAGAAGTAAATTCAACTGCAGGAAATTTTTCTGCATCAAAAAAATCGCCGCTTTTCAGGTGGTTATCGCGATCGGTATTTCCGGTGTCGATGGAGTTGATCTCACCTTTAAAAGAGATTTTTGCATTTTCGAATGTATCACCTTCAGAAGTCAGGTTTGCAGAAAATGATTTTAAATTACCCGTTACAGTAGTAATCATTAAATGTTTTACTTTAAACTGCAGTTCGCTGTGGGTTGGGTCTAATGCCCATGTTTGTTGTGCCATATCTTTTTGTTATTGAATAGTTTAACTTCTATAACACAAAAGTACGTTACTGGTTTGCCCGCTGCATTGATGTATGGTAATTAATGCAGGGTGGCTGCTGTGTAGAAATAAACAACCGGTTGAAAATAATTTTTTAAGGTCTGAAATGTTTGTTGGCCAGTTCTTTCCGTACGCGGCTTAGCGACTCGGGTGTAATACCGAGGTAAGAAGCAATCATCCATTGCGGTACGCGCAGCGTTAGGTTTGGATATAGCTTGATAAAATCAAGATATCTTTCTTCTGCGGTTGCACTGAGCAGCATATTGATCCGTTTTTGCATAAAACGGATGGAATTGTTGAGCATAGACGCATTGAGTGCGAGCAGGCAGGGAACTTTTTTTGCGGCTTCCGACATGAAATCATTCGGAACCAGTACAATCTCTGAAGCCTCAATGGCATCAATAGAAAAGATGGATGGTTCGTTAAACATGCTGTTCCGATCGGAAATAAACCAGTTTTCGGGTGCAAACTGGATAATATGTTCTTTGCCTTTCTGATCGGTAGAATAGCCTCTTAATAACCCTTTACCTACAAAGAAACCATGGTCGGTATGATCGCCCTGATAAAATACAAAGGCATTCTTATCAAATTTTTTAACCTTCAGCCGGCCTGAAACTTCATAAAACTGTTCATCAGTCAGATCGATTTTTTTCTGAAGATATACTTTGAACTGGTCAATCATAGATGCAGGCACTTATTTTTTTTCTGGTTGGATATCTGAAAAATCGACACCACACTTACAATTACCTCCACAGCCATCTTTTTTTATCTGCAGTGATTTATAAACCATGCGGCCTACATAAAAAAGGGCGATTGCGAAGAGCAAAAAGACTAAAATGGTTTGCATATTCATAATACAAATATAAGCTGCTTTTGTGTTCGGGTATTCAGTTCAATGTAATATTATTTAGGGCCATGCCGGAAAAAATAACCCAGTCACTTTAAATTTCGATAAAGGCGACGCTGCCACCCACCCAGTCGAAATCTGCATTGTAGCGTACGCCGATCATTTTTCCCTTGCTTAATCGGGCCAGAGAAATACAAAGTTGCGGTTGTTCTGCACCCTGAGGCCATAAATAAAGCAGCCTGATCTCCGTTTTTACGCCACCGTTTGGTGCTTCAATTACCGGCGCATAATTTACTTTTTTCTGTAAAATCCAGTTATGGGGATCGGAAATTTCGCGGATGTCTTTTTCACTTACATCAATTATCACACCGGTTCCGGCAAACGAAAACAGCGGCTTCAGTACATAGTTTTGCAAATCGGGCGGAATGGCAGGTAATTCGTTTAGAAAATAAGTTTCGGGGATAAAATCACCTTTTAAAAAGGGCATGGTGTATTTACTGATTCTGTAAAACCAGTTGGGATGCGTAATCCATTCGATGTCGAGTGCTTCCCGGGGATCAAAACTGTTTTTAAAAATCTCGGTATTGCCGGCAATTTCATCAAAGATGAGCCGGTTGTAAATTCTTTTCAACTGCACCAGCTTGCCATTTTCTGTGTAAAACAACTGCTGGCCAATTTTTTGAATATCATCTGTTGATAGGATTTTAATGCCCAGTATCTGTTGCGTAATAAAAAAATCGATGGCTGTTTTTTGATGCAGGGCATCAACATCCATCAGGGCAACTTCATGTGGTTCATGTTTGCCTACAATAACCTCTTTCAGGAGATCGAAATATTTCTGCTCGTTGTAGCCTTCAAAAAAGTGACTAACGGAATGGTCAATATCAAAAGCTTCCCGGTAAGTATTGGCTAAATGATGCTGAAAGCCGAACAGGGAAGGGAAACCCTGCATTTCAATTAATTTGGGTACCAGTTCCCCGTCTTCGTTTTTGCAAATACCAAAATCAAATGCCAGAAAATGCGGATGTTCATTTTCATCCGGAACAAACCAGTTTGCCGGAATGGCATTTTGCGTAAGCTGTTTAAAATCGGGTTGCCGGATAAACCGGATAATTTCATCGCCGGCAGCAGTTAATTTTTCTTTTAAAGCTTTGGGAATAAAAACGGGTGTTTCGGCTACCCGGAAGCTAACGGGTAAATAGTCTTTTACCAGTTCCTGCAGAAAGTTTTTATATTTTTCTTCTGTAAACTGCTGGTTGTATTTTTTACGCTGATGGGGTATCATGGTTTATGTAGTTTGATGTCCGCTGTTTTAGCGTTCTTATTTTTAATATTTGCAGGCTGTTGCCAAATAACTTAACCTAAAGTAAACCCGATGCCCTTTTTAAAAAATTAGGCAGAATAACACTTTGCGTTAAAACAATTCTCGAAGGATTGTCTAAGCTGTTCAGCATGTCGTGGTATTTTTCTAAACCGTGCAGTTCCACAATGGCTTTTTTTCTTTCTTCCTGCAGGAGGTACATTTTCATACCTGCAGGATCCGCCTCCGGATGGAACTGCGTGCCGATAATTTCGTTTGTAAAACGGATAGACATCATGCAGCGTTCGAGCTCTACATGTTTACGTTCCTTTTCGATGGCCAGCAACCGGG
>JASLGV010000001.1 GCA_030149995.1 Pedobacter sp. | reverse complement strand
TCCTTTTTAACCTTACACCTTTATTTGAACCGGATTCTCCATCGCTCTATATCGAGATTATGGAATTCCTGCTGCTCCTTATTTTAACCGTAGCCTTTTGGAAAAATCTGCCTAAAGAAGAGTTTAAAAACTGGCTCATCATGGTGTTTTTATACATTCTGATTATTCTGGCTTCAGCCACAGTAAGAGATGGTTTCTTTATACGTGCCTGTCTCATTGTACTCAACATCGTATCTTTATATATCGGAAGCCGCTTTTACAAAAAATTAAAATATGTACAGATTGCCAAAAAACTTGTAAAGCCGGTGTTGCTGATGTACCTGACATTTAACATGCTATCGGTACTGTTTAACGTTTTTGGCCGAATCAGTCTGGCAACTACCTTTAGTACAACGGCTGTAATCGGGCTTACACAGGTGATTGGCTTAATTGTTTTCATTCTGATCTTAACAGACGCACTGGAGTTGCAGATTAGAATAAGCGCCTGCAATGGCGGCATCTTTTCGAGGTTGAACCTGGAGAAAACGCGTGCATCTTTTCAAAAAATACTTTCTTTAATCACCATTATCCTCTGGTTGCTGGTGTTTACCATTAATCTGGGTATCTCAGACGGGCTTTTTGTCTTATTGGGTAAGATTCTGGGGAAAACGCGCACTTTTGGCAGCATAACATTTACCTTAAACAACATATTGTTCTTTGCGCTGATCTTATACATTTCCAACTGGCTGCAAAAAAACATTGAAGTTTTATTCGGCGAGAAAAGTATTGGCTTTAGCAATGTAATTGAGCATAAAAGCTCTAAATTAACTTTAATCAGGCTGGTCGTAGCCATCCTTGGCATTCTATTGGCCGTTACGGCATCGGGCATACCACTCGATAAGCTGACAGTTGTTTTGGGTGCTTTAAGTGTGGGGATTGGTTTAGGGATGCAGAACATTGTAAATAATTTTGTGTCTGGTATTATCCTGATCTTTGAAAAACCATTTCACATCGGCGATTTTGTAGAACTGGCGGATAAAAAAGGAAAGATAAAGGATATCGGTATCCGCTCAAGCCGGATGATTACACAGCAGGGAACAGAAGTTGTTATTCCAAATGCCGATTTGCTTTCCAACCGGTTGGTCAACTGGACAACAAATAAAGCCTATGTAAAATCCGAAATTGTTGTAAAAGTTCATAACTCCACAAATATTGATGATGTTCGAAAACTGGTAGAGCAGGAAGTAGGAGCTGCAAAAGGCGTTGTTAAAAAGATGAATCCAGAAGTGTTAATCAATGCCATTACCGCCGATGCCATCGAATTGAGGATTTTGGTCTGGATCAATAATATTTATACGGAACCGGTTTTTAAAAATTACCTGTTTACGCAGCTACTGCTTCGTTTCAACGAACAGCAAATCAAGATTATGTAATAGATTACCGGCGAAATCAGATCTTAGCTATAAGTTTTAATTCTTTGTCGTAATCTTTATTCGGATCTCTTTTCACCATATATTCAAAAAAAATCATTTGAATAACGATGAGATAGAAAGCCGAACCCGATGTAGGTTGCAACTCTTTTAAAGAAGTACCTGATCTGTATTCGGGCAATAAAGCCGATTCACAAAATTCAAACTCCGATGGGAACAGCCTTTAAAAGTATACTGTCTGATGCGCGTATAATATGGTGAAAAACCGGTTCTTTCATTGAATTTTCAAATAATTTCAACTCTTCAGAGCCATATTGTAAAACAGGCGGACGTTTTATTTTAAGGTCGCCAGCCTGTGCGAAGGTTCTTATATCACTTTAAAAGTACCATCTGTCATTTCAACATAACCTGTGGCCTGGCTTTTACCGTGGTAAAACAAGCATTGCCAATGTTCTTCAGCTGCTTTTTGTCCAAATACCTTTCTAAGTTCCATGGCTTTCCGGCCATCAAAATCATATTTGGCAATAAAATTTTTAACCAGCTCTTCCGGTTCGGGAAGTACATCGCCGCCAAAAAAAACTTTCGAACGGCCTTCTGTTAAAAGGAATACCTGGTGATTCGGGCAGTGCGCTCCCGTAAATTCGTAATGGATAGATGGGGTAATTTCGCCATCGCCTTCAATAAAACGGATTTGTGCATGGTTCTGTACAAAGTCAAAAATCTCGGTTTTATAAGAAGAAGACTTCGTGCTAAATGCCGCTTCCCATTCGCCACGGTTTATAATATATTCAGCATCCGGAAAGCTCAATTCAACTTTATCGCCCAGCTGGTGAATCATACCACCCGAATGATCGAAGTGCAGGTGAGACATCAGTACCTTTGTTACATCGGTCGGATCAAAGCCGGCATTGCGGATATTCCGGTGAAGGATAAGCTCACCCTGATCGTCACTAAAGCCCAATCCGGTATCAAAAAGAATCAGGTCATCTTTTAATTCGACAAGAAATGGCTGTACATTGATAAATAAAGATCCCGGGCGGTCTTTAAACTGATGTATGGCCGGATCGAAAGGAATAAATTTTTTTGTAGCATCTACAGAAAAGGTTCCTTCATATAAGGTATGAACTTGCACGGTGCGGGTATTTTAATTAAAAATGTATATTTACGATTCGGAAAGCAAAGATATGGAAAAAAGATGGGTGCTTGCATCAAATTGCAATGATGATACCGTAACGACAATAGCAGAACAACTGAATATAGACCGAGCACTTGCCCGCATTTTAGTGCAAAGAAACGTTTGCAGCTTTGAAGAAGCAAAGGATTTTTTTCGCCCTCAGCTGGAACAACTGCACGATCCTTTTCTGATGAAAGACATGGATATTGCCATTAAGCGGATTGATCTGGCCATTGCACAAAATGAAAAAGTACTGATTTATGGC
>JASLGV010000463.1 GCA_030149995.1 Pedobacter sp. | reverse complement strand
AAAACCATTGTTCAGGATCTCATCAAAGAGCAACAAGGTCTGACTTACTTCAGCTGCGGTTAAGAAACTTGTTAATTTGAAGAAGTAATCATAATCTAAAATATTCAGATTGTCGATTACAGCTTTATAGGTAATGTTTTTATTTGCGTAGCTGGCAATCTGATCAAACATGGATAAGGCATCCCTTAAACCTCCATCAGCTTTTTGAGCAATAATATGTAAGCCATCAGCTTCAAATGCAATACTTTCTCTTTGTGCAATATTGGCAAGATGTTGTGCAATGTCTTCTACCTGGATCCGGTTGAAATCAAAAATCTGGCAACGAGATAAAATAGTTGGCAGAATTTTATGTTTTTCGGTCGTAGCCAGAATAAAGATGGCATAAGAAGGTGGTTCTTCCAATGTTTTCAGAAAGGCATTAAAAGCACTCTGCGAAAGCATGTGAACCTCATCAATGATGTAGATTTTATATTTTCCGGCCTGTGGTGGTATACGTACCTGCTCAATCAGACTTCGGATGTCATCAACAGAGTTGTTGGAAGCCGCATCCAGCTCATGAACATTAAAAGAATGTCCGTTTTGGAAAG
Organism: Pedobacter sp.; assembly: GCA_030149995.1. Lineage (GTDB taxonomy): Bacteria > Bacteroidota > Bacteroidia > Sphingobacteriales > Sphingobacteriaceae > Pedobacter. The sequence continues at coordinate 3,532 of JASLGV010000463.1, read as the reverse complement.
ACTGGCAGTTGTCGCAACTTCCGCAGGCTTCCATATCGGCTGTAGGATTGGTGCAGTTGATGGTTTTTGCAAGAATACGGGCGCAGGTTGTTTTTCCAACTCCACGCGGACCGCAAAAAAGAAATGCCTGTGCCAGCTGGTTGTTTTTAATGGCGTTTTTTAAGGTACCCGTAATGTGTTGCTGACCAACAACGGTTTCGAACGTTGCCGGACGGTATTTACGGGCAGAAACAATAAAATTTTCCATCGCCACGAAAATAGGAAATTTTGTTAGATGTTCGGTTATTGAAATGTTTGATTGTGGAAAAGTTTAAAATATACGAGATAATACGTGTGTAACATCTTGCAGGTTTAAAACTCTAAAATTCAATTCTCAGTATAGGGCTAATCTGGCTTTTATGCCGGTTGCAGTTGTTGAGATTTTCATTTTTAATCAAATAAATATTTTAATGAAGAACATAATTCTATTTTTAATGGTATTGATGGGGTATTCCGTAAATAGCCATGCACAGGTTGATACCATCAACGCACAAAATAATAAATTAAAAACGGCCAACCTGAAGGAGGGTAAAAGCAACTACCTTGTGTATTTTACTGATTCTTTAAATACCAAAAGAACTATTGGTGATATTTGGGAACGAAGTACCCGTTTTGAGAATTTAAAAGGAAAAGCAGTTGTGCGGTTTGACTGGAAATGGCTTAAAGGAGATTCCCTGCTGGCGCATATTGTTAATATCTGCGACCGTAAAACACTGGCGCCCATTTATCATTGGGCCGATTATAAGAAAAGAGGTATCCTGGCTTACGATTATAAATCCGATTCGATGGTGCCCTCTGATAGTATAAAGAATAATGCAGCGAAATTAAAAGGAGCAGTTAAGCTGGATATACCCGTTATCAGTTGGGAGCAGGATTTAGAAACCTATTCATTGCTGCCCATTAAAAAGGTAGGACAAAAGTTTGATATTTCCTTTTTTGATCCAAATGAAAAGGCTCCGGGCTATCATCGGTACGAGGTGGTGGGGCAGGAGGAGCTGACACTCAACCGCGATACGCGTGTAAAATGCTGGCTGCTTAAAATAGATTACAAACAAGGCAGCTATGCTCTTTTTTGGCTCACACAGAAAAGCCTGGACGTAATTAAAATGAAAGAATATGCACAGGGCAATTACCGGATTAAGGTAAAGCAGTATTAATTTAACCTGATAAGGCTTAAAACTAAGATTCCATGTCTGTATACAACCTGATCGTGGGTGCAAAGGTCATATTTTATTAATTAATCATTTGATTTTAAGAAATATATTGCTACATTTGCAGCCCGATTTATATCGGAATAAATAAATTAAAAACAATTAAGTAACAATGAATCAGTACGAAACTGTTATCGTTCTAACCCCGTTGTTGTCAGAAGAAGCTGCGAAAGAGGTACTTGCCAAATTCAAAGGAATCATCACTGATGGCGGAGCCGAAATTATCCAAGAAGATAATTGGGGTTTGAGAAAATTAGCGTATCCGATTGACAAAAAAACAAACGGATTCTTCAGCTTAACCGAGTACAAAGCTCCGGGAACGCTGATCGGCAAACTTGAACTTGAATTGAAACGTGATGAGCGTGTATTGCGCTTTTTAACAATCAGGTTAGACAAACATGCTGTTGCATACAATGAGAAAAAACGCAGCGGTGCTTTTAACAAAAAAACTAAGGAGGTTGCAGCGTAATGGCAAGAGAACAAATTCAATACGTAACTGCCCCTAAAGTAGAGGATAACCGTAAAAAATATTGCCGTTTTAAGAAAAACGGTATTAAATATATCGATTACAAAGACGCAAACTTTTTATTGAAATTTATCAATGATCAAGGTAAACTTTTACCACGCCGTTTAACTGGTACTTCATTGAAATTTCAACGTAAAGTGGCTCAGGCTGTTAAGCGTGCCCGTCACATCGGTTTGTTACCTTTTGTTACTGATCAATTAAAATAGGAGGCTAACGACATGGAAATTATTTTAAAACAAGATATTAAAGGCCTTGGTGAGAAAGATGATATCGTTACAGTAAAGCCAGGTTATGGCCGTAACTATTTAATCCCTCAAGGATTTGCAGCACAAGCTACTCCTTCTGCTAAAAAAGTTTTAGCAGAAAACTTAAAGCAAGCTGCATTTAAACAAGATAAAATTAAGAAAGATGCTCAGGGTGTTGCTGAACGTTTAACGGATGTTAAACTTTCAATCGGCGCTAAAGCAGGCGAAAGCGGTAAAATCTTCGGAGCGGTTAACACGATCCAGATTGCTGAAGCATTAAAAGCGCAAGGTTTTGATGTAGACCGTCGTCGTATTACTTTCGAAACTGAACCTAAATTTGTTGGCGAATATGTTGCTAACTTAAACCTTCACAAAGAAGTTAAAGTTCAGGTTCCTTTTGAAGTAGTAGCTGAGTAATCTTTTTGGCCAGCCTGCCCCGGCAGGAGGTTAACTTTTTAAAAGCCTTTCGATTTTTCGGAAGGCTTTTTCATTTATAAACCTTTCATTATCGATTCTATGTAAAATTAACGCTTCGTACATTGCTGTGGCATACCGTAACACTCTTTTATTCAAATTTGCCGGCATGTATAAGGGATTTCTGGGATTATTGATGATTGCCGGGCTGTTTCAAAGTTGCGTTAAGTTTGAATATAGTCCCAATCAGGCATTTAGCGGCGATAGTAAGCGCGATATTAATGAAAAAAACATACTGCGGTTACAGCAGAGTCATGGAGACGACACCGTCAGGTTTGTTTTAACAGGCGACAGTCAACGGGCCTATAAAAGTGCCGAAGACCTGGTAGAAGCCGTAAACAAGTTAAAGGGAATTGATTTCGTTTTGTTGGCCGGCGATATTTCTGATTTCGGTCTTTCGCAGGAAATGGAGTGGGTGGATAAAATATTTTCAAAATTAAACGCCCCTTATATGGGCGTAATCGGAAATCACGATCTGGTGGCCAACGGTAAAAAAGCATTCGAAAGAATGTTTGGTCCGCTCAATTTCACTTTTACCTATCAAGGTATAAAATTCGTTTGTCACGATACGAACAGCCGTGAATATTCATTTTCTGGTAATATACCCGATGTGGATTGGTTAAAACAGGCGCTGCAACCGGAGCAGCATGTAAATGCATATATTACAGTGGCGCATGTACCACCAAATGACGGTGATTTCGATACGGTTTTAGAAGCACAATATGTAGCAACCATTAACGGATCTCCCAATACACTGGCTGCTTTGTATGCACATCAGCATCGAAGCAAATTGTTTTATCCAGGTAATCAGGATTCCATTCCTTACATCGTTACAGATGCTATTCAGCATCGCCAGTTTAAACTTATAGAAGTCGTTAACGGAAAAATTAAATTTGAAGATGTTGCATATTAAGCGTTTTATTTTTGGCAGTGTGTTGGTTGGTTTGCTTTATAGCAACGCTGCAAAGACACAATTTACCAAAGTGTTGATTCCAGATGAAGCGGTTATTCAATATGCCGGAAGCATTGGCTTTTTG
>JASLGV010000545.1 GCA_030149995.1 Pedobacter sp. | reverse complement strand
GCAGGATTTGATTGTGAACCTGGCCGAAGACCACATTACACCGAATATATTGTTTAACGAACGTTTAACGCAGATTATACAGGAAACGACTGTAAGCAATGTTTCGACCACAAAAGGTATGGTGCAAAAGGGAGAACTCATTGTTGCTAAAAATGATGTGATTGATGATGAAGTTTACCAGAAGCTGGAATCATATAAGGCTACATATGATGCGCAAATCAAAACCATTGGAAACAGAAGCCTGATTTTTTTGGGGCAGGTAATTCTTGTTGGTTTTATCATCAGCATTCTAATGGCTTTTCTTTTTCTCTTCCGTAAAGATATTTTTGCCGACAACCGGCAACTTTCGCTGATTTTGATTGTAACGACCGGGATGCTGCTTGCCTTAACCTGGGCCTTGCAAATGAACCTGGCCAGTCTTTATTACATTCCCTTTTGTGTAGTGCCCATTATTATCCGGATTTTATTTGATACCCGTTTGGCGCTTTACCTGCACATGCTGGTTATATTGATTGCCGGTTTTTTTGTAGCCAATAGCTTTGAATTTGTGTTTTACCAGGTTACAGCGGGCATGGTGGCCATCTTCAGTATTAAGAATTTTGTAAAGCGCGAGCGTTTTCTGGTTTCGGCCATGCTGATCCTGCTGGCTTATTTTGTTGCTTTTACAGGGATTGCATTGCTGCGTGAAGGTTCATTTAAAGAAATTGCCTGGGTTAATTTTGTGCCATTTATCTTTAGTGTGATGCTGTCTTTACTGGCCTATCCTTTAATATATGTATTTGAACGTGTATTTGGTATTACTTCAGATGTGGCTTTAATTGAGTTAACCAATACGAATAATAAGTTGTTGCGGGAGCTGGCCTTTAAAGCGCCGGGAACTTTTCAGCATTCTTTGCAGGTAGCCAATCTGGCTGAAGCCGCAATTTTTAAAATAGGCGGTAATTCTGTACTGGTAAGGGCAGGGGCCTTGTATCATGATATTGGTAAGGTCGATAATCCGCAGTATTTTATAGAAAACCAGAATACGGCGGTAAGTCCGCATGATAAATTGCCTTATGAACAAAGTGCACAGATTATTATCCAGCACGTGCATAAGGGGATTGAAATTTTAAGGAAAAACCAGATTCCCGAAGCCATTGTTGATTTTATCCGTACACACCACGGCAATACACGGGTTGATTATTTTTACCAGTCATTTCTTAAAAACTCACCCGAGAAATTTGTTGATGAAAATATTTTCCGCTATCCGGGACCCATTCCCTTCAGTAAGGAAACCGGTGTGCTGATGCTGGCCGACTCGGTAGAAGCGGCCTCGCGGAGTCTTAAAAACCCGGATGCGCAAAGCATAAACGATCTCGTAGAGCGGATGATTAATTATAAGCTTGAACAAAACCAGCTCGATAACTGCGACTTGACCCTTAAAGATATTGAAACAATCAAATTGATTTTTAAAACCATGCTCATGAGTATTTATCATGTACGTATCGATTACCAGCAGCTGGCTTAATTAATAAATTCTTTACTTTTTTAAAAAAAGGTGTGTTTATTACCTTGTTTTTGAGGTTATGGCTGCTCTGTTTTATTCTTTTCTTTAAAAATCTAAATGTTTTTTGTGTTAAATGCACGTTGGTTTTTTTTCATTTTACCCGATTCGGATAAACACTGTATACTCTGTTTTGTGGATGATCTTACTTGTTGAAAGTGAAAAATACCTCTTTTTTAAGTTCTGATTTTCGGATAATGAACGCTGGAAATGACGTCCGGATTCAAAAAACGTAAAATAATTGCATTTTAGTTTAAAATTATACAAAAATTATCAAATTGATTTTCAATGTGATGGTGATTTTGATGAAAAATATTGGCGTTTTATAGCAATTACTGTGATATTTTTTTTTGGAAGACCGGTTGTTTTACTATATTTGCAAACCCAAAAACAACAACGGATGTTTGTTGGTCTGAAAGGGAAGAGGTGAGGTGCCTGAGAGGCCGAAAGGAACAGTTTGCTAAACTGTCGTACTGGTAACGGTACCGCGGGTTCGAATCCCGCCCTCACCGCTTAAAAAAAATAAATTGGTGAAAATAGATGGAATTATCATTTTAAAACCGTTACTTTGCCAACCCTTCGAAAAAGGGAAAGAAGATACCAAGTTCGGGGTGTAGCGTAGCCCGGTATCGCGCCACATTTGGGATGTGGAGGTCGTAGGTTCGAATCCTGCCATCCCGACTACATAAAAGCCTTAACGAAAGTTAGGGCTTTTTTCGTTACTGCAATTCGTAAGGCTGCCCCCTAAAGGTTCAACGCCGGGCTTTTAGAGTTTGGAGATCATGTAATAAGCATTCGCCGTATTCCTCTTTAGCTGAGGATCCATATAAAACACTTATAATGTGTATTAAATATATTTAACCTCTGCAAATCTTTCATAATGTGGTTCTAAAATGGTTCTACTACCCAACATAATAAATGTGAAATCTATCAAAAATCTTCTAAATCTCACATTTGATAGTTTTTTTAGGTGTTTTACCGATTCGCGGCTATAAAACAAAATCGTATAGTGTATCTTTCAACTATTGTTTATTTGTTGTAAACTTCTCTTGCTTGTTACTTGCGGCTCTGAAATCCTTGGAATTATTTGTAGTAGAAAAAATAGAATTGATGTTATTTATTCGATTCTAATTGAGCAACCTTTGTCTTAAGGGTCTGGTTTTCCTCCTGTATTACCTCCATCTTTTTGTTGAAATCAATCATATACAAGGTAAGTTCTTCTATCTTTTTAAGTAATTTGGCATTCATTTCACCTAAATTAACACCTTGTTTCTCAACTTCTGAGGCGGAAGGTATTTCTGGGAGGTGTTTGTTTGCTTTAATGAACTGTTCTGTAATTTTAAGATCAGGCAGTTTGTATGAAGAATGGAAAACATAATCTGGCCATGGTAAAGCTTCAACTTTGATTTCGGTAGCTCGTACTTTACCTGCTACGGCAAGTTTATAATCCTGGGGATCTGTTGTGCCAATTGCGAGGGCACCAGTGGAAGTGATCCGCATGCGTTCTATTCCATCGGAATTTATTGAAGGTACGCCAAAAACCATCGCACTTCCTGTATTTGTGTCAGAACCAGTTACTAAACCTTTTATCCAGCTTACTGCACCACCATTATTTAAATTTAATCTAACAGCTCCTTCTTTATTGCTAAAGCCATTTGAAATTGATAACTCAGCACCCAGTTCCGCAGGTTTATTAACTTGGAAGTTTGCAGATGTACCATTTAACATTCCATTAAAAGTAGCGATCATGCTGTGTCCCATTATTTTAAATACTTCAGCGCCATCTGAACGTACCAAACTTAGATTGGGTGATTGATTGGCGTCTTTCCAGATATCAAAATAACTTGAGCCAGCTCCATATACTGTAAACCTGCTTAGGGTTGAATTATCGTAATTTGCGCCAATGACAAGTCTGCCATTAAGAGTTCCTCCTGTTAAGGGTAAGTAATCTTGAGAATGTGCAGAAATAGTAATTATTGTAGCACAGATAGTTATAAGTATTTTCTTCATGTGATAGCGTATATAATAAATAAAGATATTGTTTTGTGATTAAAAGTAATATTGCTGTCTGCGAAACTTCGGATTATACGGAAGTATAATCCGAACTATTTAAGCCTGCTTTTAAAGCTTGATGTCAGCCATCTTTTATATAATTAATGAACTCTTGGGAGAAGTAATTTTACTAAATCTTTATTCGAACCGTGGTAACTGCAAAATATCTAATGTCTTCAGTAATAACCTGTTTTTTGATTAAAATGATCTTTGAAAGTTATTCTGGTAAGTCCAATTCTTTAGGTCTTTGAACAAAGCCGACTAACGGATGGTAATAGAAGAGGAGTGATGAATTTAAATTATATTTGAACGATTTAAATACAACCACGAATGACACAAAGGTTTTTACTATGCCTCATCTTAGTTTTTGTTTGCACGAAGCATGCTTTTTCACAGTCACAAAATGTTAAAAAGAGTAATGAATTTTCTGCTTTTCAAACAGGTAAACCTGAAGAAGAAGGCTTTTCTTCCTCGAAATTAAGCGCTATATTTCCCTATGTCAGGGAACAAAAAGTTAATGTTCACAGTCTTATGATTATAAGGAATGATAAAATTGTCTTTGATGCCTATTTTTATCCTTATACTAAAGATTTACAACATGATATCGCATCCTGTACAAAATCAATCACTTCTTTATTGATAGGTATAGCCATAGATAAGGGCTTTATCCATAGTGAAAATGAATTAGTAAAAAATTATTTTCCGGAGATTAAGTCATATAGTAAAAACTTCCAAACACTAACTATAAAAAACTTACTTACCATGACCGCTGGTTTAGACTGCGGGTCTGCTAATGAAGAAACTGTGTTCTCCGGGCTTTTTAAGACATCCGATTGGCCGGCATATATTTTTAACATTCCAAGCACAAATATCCCTGGAGAACAGTTCTCTTATTGCAGTTCTAATTTCTACCTGCTTGCAGAAATTCTATACCGTTCCACAAAGTTATCTCCGGAAAAATTTGCGGATAAATATCTGTTTAAACAAATGGGGATTAAAAATTTTTATTGGACGAAAAATAATAAAGGTATTAATTACGGACGGGGAGACCTGGCCATTAAG
>JASLGV010000421.1 GCA_030149995.1 Pedobacter sp. | reverse complement strand
ACCAGTGAACCGCCGGTTACAAAGGCGTAAGAACCCACTTTAACAAACTGGTGAATGGCAACAAGGCCCGCAAGTACCACATGGTTACCAATGGTAATGTGACCGGCTAAGGTGGTGCTGTTGGAGAAAATACAGTTGTTTCCTACTTCACAATCGTGTGCAATATGAGAATAGGCCTGAATAAGGCAATTGCTGCCAATAACCGTTTTCCATCTGTCTTTGGTGCCACGGTTGATGGTAACGCATTCGCGGATCGTGGTGTTATCGCCAATTTCGGCTGTAGTTACCTCACCGGCAAATTTAAGATCCTGCGGCTCGCCGGAAATAACAGCGCCGGGAAATATGCGACAGTTTTTTCCGATACGGGCACCATCCATAATGGTTACATTCGAACCAATCCAAGTGCCTTCGCCAATTACAACATCTTTATGTATAACAACGAACGGTTCAATTACCACATTTTCGGCAATCTTTGCCTGTGGGTGAATATATGCTAAAGGTTGTATCATGATTAAGCTGGATCGGTTTGTTTAACTTTTGAAACTTGTGCCATCATTTCTGCTTCGACCACAACTTTTTCGCCAACCATCCCTACACCTTTCATTTGTGCTATACCACGTCTGATCGGTTCAAGTAAGTCGCAACGGAAAACGATCGAGTCGCCTGGTAATACCTGCGCCCGGAAACGAACATTGTCTATTTTAAGGAAGTAAGGTAAGTAATTCTTTGGATCCGGAACGGTACTCAAAACCAATATACCACCCACCTGGGCCATGGCTTCAATCTGAATAACGCCTGGAAAAACCGGCGCACCCGGGAAATGTCCTTTAAAAAGCTCCTCGTTCATGGTTACGTTTTTTACCCCCACCACGTGGTTTTTTGAAAGCTCGATGATCTTATCTACAAATAAGAATGGTTGTCTGTGCGGAAGAATGTTCATGATTTCTACCACATCATACAAGGGCTTTGCAGATGGATCGTACACTTTCTGAACTTTTTTGTTTTTTTCTTTTTTGATGGCGGCTTTTATCTTCTTTGCAAAAGCAATGTTGGCTGCGTGGCCTGGTCTGGCGGCCATAATATGACCTTTAAGATGCATACCCACCAAAGCAAGATCGCCAATCATATCAAGCAGCTTATGGCGCGCAGGCTCATTTTGATAGCGCAGCTCCATGTTATTCAGGATACCTTGTGGCGCAACATCTATATCTTTACGGTTAAACAATTTTGCTAAATGGTCTAACTCGTTTTTGGTTACTTCTTTATCAACAATTACGATTGCATTGTTGAGATCGCCACCTTTAATCAGGTTGTGTTTCAGCTGATACTCAAGTTCGTGCAGAAAACAGAAGGTACGGCATGAAGCAATTTCCTTTTTGAATTCGGCAATGGTTGATATACCGGCATGCTGACTGCCCAGTACCGGCGAGTTATAATCGATCATACAGGTAAAGCGGTAATCGTCGAGCGGCATGGCTACGATTTCTACTTTTCTGTCTGTTTCTGTATAAGTTATGTTGTGTGGAATGGTAAAGTATTCCCGGTCGGCATTTTGTTCAACGGTACCTGCTTCTTCCAGTAAATCAATAAACTGAATAGAACTTCCATCCATAATAGGAGTTTCAGGCCCGTTTAGTTTTATTAAAACATTGTCCAGATCCATACCAATCAACGAAGCCATTACATGCTCAACGGTGCTGATGCTGGCGCCGTTCTGACTGATCGTGGTACCACGGGAAGTATCTGTTACATTATCTGCATCTGCATCAACAATCGGTTGTCCTTCTAAATCAATTCGCTGAAATTTAAATCCATGATTTTCGGGTGCGGGGCAAAAAGTTAAGGTAACATTTGCGCCGGTATGTAAGCCAACGCCCGAAACGGATACCTCTTTTTTAATCGTTTTTTGTCTAACGTTCATTGTGTATTGTGTTCTTTTCCAACTCAGCAGTAAGTTTCTTTAATTCTGACTCAAGCATGTTAATGCGTTTTTGAATAGAAGGCAGATGTTTAAAAATAACAGAAGCACGCATCCAGTTACTTAAAGGCTGAGCCGGGCTTCCACTCCATTGTTTATTTTCTTCTGTAATGTTTGAATTAATGCCTGCTTGTGCACCGATCTGCGTACCTCTTGCAAGCGTTAAATGGCCGGCAATGCCGACCTGGCCTCCAATAACACTGTTGGCGCCTACTTTTGTGCTGCCGGAAATTCCACTTTGCGCAGCAACAACGGTATTAGCACCAACTTCTACATTGTGGGCAATTTGGATCAGGTTATCTATTTTAGCACCTTTTCTGATGATGGTAGACCCCATGGTGGCCCTGTCTATTGCTGTATTGGCGCCAATCTCTACATCATCTTCAATAATTACATTACCGATCTGCGGTATTTTATTGTAAGTTCCATCTATCTGCGGCGCAAAGCCGAAGCCGTCGCTACCAATAACGGTATTGGCATGAATGTTTACCCGGTTGCCGATAACGCAACTGTGGTAAATTTTTACACCCGGAAAGAGGATGCAGTTATTGCCAATTTTGGTGTCAGAGCCAATATAAGTCTGGGTATTTATTTTACAACCATCGCCAATTTCTACATTTTCGGCGATGTACGTAAAAGCGCCGATAAATACATTTTTTCCAATGCGTGCAGTTGGATGTACATAAGCAGAACTCTCTATTCCGGATTGTTCTTTTTGTGCATTAATGGCCTCGTTATACTTATCGAGCAATATGGTAAATGCACTATAAGGATTGTCTACCCTAATCAGGGTACTGGTGTATTTTTGTGTTGGTTTAAAGCTTTTTGAAACGATCACAACAGATGCTTGTGTCGAGTACAAAAAGTTTTCGTACTTGGGGTTGGAAAGAAAAGACAGGGTGCCTTCTTTCCCGTTTTCTATTTTAGAAAGCTCTGTAACGGATACATCGGGGTTACCGTCAACGGTACCGTTTAAAAATTCGCTTATCTGCTTGGCAGTAAATTGCATCGTACAAAGGTATATGTTAAATTGATATGAACAAAAAAACCTGTTCTGGTTAAGTCTTGTGTATTGTTACGCAATAATAAGACATAAAACGAGTATGGGGATTAATTATTTTGTTAAAAAACCTTAAAGTCCTCTCGGGCAGCAGAGAATGTATTTCTCAACGGTTTTCTGCAGCGACTCTAAATTCGATAAATCTGAAGCTTTGGCTATGTCTATAATGTCGTTATTTTTCATTAAAATTTTAATATTTCCAGGACCTGCACTATATGCCCGGTTTTTGATGCTGTCTGTGAAGACAAAATAAAAAACATCTTCGGGATTTATATGAAACAAATCGATGGCCGCATCTTCTAAAAATTTAAGCCGGTCTGCACTTACCTGTTGCTGGCTCATCTCTACCTTATATAAGGTTCGCGAAGTAAGCATTTTGCACAGGGTTGATAAGATCTTATCCGGATGATTTACCCAAACCTTTAAAGCTGCGTAAATATCCTGGTCGTCCAGGTTGGTAAAGTGTGCCAGATGTTCCGGATGGTTGAAGAAAATCTCTTCCGTTACATCATTTTTCAAAAAGTGTTGCAGAGAAGGAGCAGCAAACAGGTTTTCGCCGGCAGCAGAAAGGGCTTTCGCCCGGGCCAGCAATTTAACCAGCACCATTTCGCCGGCAATAACTGTTTTGTGCAGGTATACCTGCCAGTACATGAGGCGGCGGGCAATTAAAAAGTTTTCGATTGAATAAATACCTTTTTCTTCAATAACGAGATCATCATCATAGACGTTGAACATTTTAATAATGCGGTCGAAGCTGATAACACCCTCGCTCACGCCGGTAAAAAAGCTGTCGCGGTTTAGGTAGTCCATACGGTCCAGATCCAGCTGGCCGGAAATAAGTTGATGGAGGTATTTTTTTGGGTGGGTACCATTAAAAATTTCGATGGCCAGGCTAAGCTGTCCGTTGAAGTGCTGGTTGAGCTCCTGCATCAGCCGCGTAGAAATATCTTCATGGCGAATACCACTTACCAGCGAATGTTCAAGTGCATGCGAAAAAGGACCATGACCGATGTCGTGTAGTAATATGGCCAATATGGCACCTTCTTCTTCTTCGGCAGAAATCTGGTGTCCCTTGCTTTTTAAAATTTCGATGGCAAGGCCCATCAGGTGCATGGCACCCAGTGCGTGATGAAAACGCGTATGCAAGGCCCCCGGATATACCAGGTGCGTAAGGCCAAGCTGTTTAATATAGCGCAAACGCTGAAAATAGGGATGCGAAATGACATCGTATACCAATTCTGTCGGAATGCTGATAAATCCGTAAACCGGATCGTTGATTATTTTCTTTTTATTCAATCGTTAAAAATAGTTAAATAGGTAGTTACGGTACAAAAATTGCTATTTTTATTTATATTTTGATTGTCTCCGCTATTAAATGACAATTTTTACCTATTTTAAATATATATATGCAAGAAACCAGAATTTTATGGGCTGATGACGAAATCGACCTGTTAAAACCACATATCATGTTGTTGAATGAAAAAGGATACGACGTAACGACTTTTACCAATGGAAACGATGCGCTCGAAGCTTTTGGTAAATCGCATTTTGATCTGGTTTTTTTAGATGAAAATATGCCGGGGATGAGTGGAATTGAAACCTTGTCGGCCATTAAAAATTTAAATCCTGAGGTTCCCGTGGTGCTGATTACCAAAAGTGAGGAAGAAAACCTAATGGAAGATGCAATTGGAAGTAAGATTGATGATTACCTGATTAAACCTGTAAATCCGAAACAGGTGCTTTTAACCATAAAGAAGCTTATAGACAACAAACGCCTGGTGAGCGAAAAAACATCAATGGCTTATCAGCAGGATTTCAGACGCTTAGGGATGACTCTGAACGATAAGCTGAGCTACGATGAATGGGTAGATGTTTATAAAAAGATCGTTTTCTGGGAGCTGGAGCTTGAAAAGCTGGACGATCCGCAGATGCATGAAATTTTGACCATGCAAAAACAGGAAGCCAATACACAGTTTTCAAGGTTTATTGAAGATCATTACCTGGATT
>JASLGV010000413.1 GCA_030149995.1 Pedobacter sp. | reverse complement strand
TATCCAGTAGGGCATCGTATAAACTATTACCTTTATCTTTGTAGTAAGCGGTCATTTCGGCAATAAAGGCAGCAGAAACCACGGCATCTTTATCACGAACCAGATCACCGATCAGGTAACCATAACTTTCCTCGCCACCGCCGATAAAATATTTTTTGCCAGCCAGGGCTGTCATCAGTTGCCCGATGTATTTGAAGCCGGTAAGGGTATTATAAAAAGTAACGTTTTTCTTTTTCGCAATTTCTTCGATCAGGTTGGTGGTTACAATCGTTTTAACAATAAACTGATTTCCATCCAGCTTACCGCTTTCCTGCCAGGCCGTTAACAGATAGTTGATTAACAAGGCTCCTGTTTGATTTCCGTTTAACAATAGCCATTCGCCTTTATTGTCTTTTACCGCAATCCCAACACGATCGGCATCCGGATCGGTTGCCAGAACCAGATCGGCATCAATTTCTTTCGCCTGTTTCAGCGCAAGGGTAAGGGCTTCTTTTTCTTCAGGGTTTGGATATACAACCGTTGGGAAATTACCGTCGGGTGTGCTTTGTGCTTCCACCAGGCTTACATTCTCAAAACCAAACTGTTTCAGTGCCTTAGGCACCAGTGTAATACCGGTTCCGTGAATAGGTGAGTACACAATTTTAAGATCTTTCTGTCTTTTAATTGCTTCCGGCGAAATAGAAAGCGCTGTAATGCCATCCAGGTAAAGTTTATCTACCTCTTCAGCAATCAACTCTATATTGGCCTCTACGCGGTCGAATTTAACCTCATCAATACTGGTTATCTTATTTACTTCTTCAATAACCTTTTTATCATCAGGAGCGGTAAACTGCCCGCCATCGGCACCGTATGCTTTATAACCGTTATATTCTTTAGGGTTGTGAGAAGCTGTTAACATAACCCCGCTTTTACAATTAAAATGTCTTACGGCAAAAGAAAGCTCTGGCGTAGGACGTAAAGCAGAGAAGAAATATACATGGATTCCGTTGGCAGAAAACACATCGGCTGTAATTCTGGCAAAGTAATCAGAATTATTTCGACTGTCGTGCGCAATGGCTACTTTAATTTTTTCGCCCGGATATTTCTGAAGCAGGTAATTGGCCAATCCTTGTGTAGCGGTTCCAATGGTATATTTATTAATCCGGTTGGAGCCCGCGCCCATTATTCCTCTTAAACCACCTGTACCAAACTCAAGGCTTTTATAAAAAGCATCTGTCAGTTCTGTTGTTGCATTTGCATCTAATAAGGCTTGTATTTCAGCCTTTGTTTTTTCGTCGTAATTTCCGTTTAACCACTGGTTAATGGTTGCTTGTGTTGCCTGATCAATTGCCTGCATGTATCGTTTTATTATTTATATCTGATTTTAGGCCCTAAAAATACCACATTTACACTTGTTTCCCTGCTTTTTTGGCTCCCAAATTTTATTTTGTTGATGATGTTGATTTTAAACTGGTTTTGTTTAATTTCACAGCCCGATACAATAATAAAGAAAATTACATATTCCAGTACAAAAATGAAAATATTAAAATTTGGGGGTACCTCTGTAGGTAGTCCCGAACGCATGAGAAAGTTGTTGGATATTATCAATCCAAATGAAAGGCAAATTGTGGTTCTATCGGCTGTAGCCGGCACAACGAACAGCCTCGTAGAAATTGCATCTTATTTTTTGGCTGGCGATAAGAAGAAGGGCGGGGAAGCCGTTGAAGCTTTGTATCAGAAATACAAAACATTTGTGGCCGAGCTTTTACCGGCAGCCGAATATGAAGAGCAGGGGCATGAAGTTATTGACTATCATTTTAATTTCCTGGCTGGCCTGGCAAATGACCATTTTACATCTGTAGAAGAAAAGGTAGTACTTGCTCAGGGTGAGTTGCTTTCAACGACCTTATATCATATTTACTTAAAATCAATCGGCATTTCGTCGGTACTGTTGCCTGCGCTCGATTTTATGAAAACCGATGCAGATAACGAACCGGATATTCCGTTTACCACACAGCATTTAACCCCGCTGCTTGAACAACATGCAGAAAACAAACTCTTTATTACACAGGGTTACATTTGCCGCAACAGTTTTGGCGAGGTAGATAACCTGCGTCGTGGTGGAAGTGATTACACAGCTTCTCTTTTAGGTGCCGCCATTCTGGCTGATGAAGTACAGATCTGGACGGATATTGATGGAATGCACAACAACGATCCGCGCATTGTAAAAGGAACCAAACCGATTGCCCAGCTTTCATTTGATGAGGCGGCAGAGCTTGCTTACTTCGGTGCCAAAATCCTGCATCCACAATCCGTTTTTCCGGCACAGAAGTATAAAATTCCCGTACGTCTTTTAAATACAATGGAGCCTCAGGCTGCCGGAACCCTGATTACACACGATAGTGAAAAGGGTAAAATAAAATCCATTGCGGCCAAAGACGGTATTACAGCCATTCGCATTCATTCGAGCCGGATGTTACTCGCTTACGGATTTTTACGTCGCGTTTTTGAAGTTTTTGAGCGTTATAAAACACCGATAGATATGATTACCACTTCTGAGGTTGCCGTATCACTTACCATCGATGATACAACCAATCTTGAAAAAATCGTGGCAGAGCTGGAGAGTTTTGGTACCGTAGAAATTGATGCCAACCACAGTATTGTATGTGTGGTAGGCGATTTCGGTGCAGAAAAACATGGTTTTGCCAGTCGCGTATTTGAATCGCTTAAACATGTGCCCATCCGTATGATTTCTTATGGAGGCAGCAATTACAATGTATCGCTGCTGATTTTAAGCGAATACAAAACAGAAGCTTTAAGAAGCTTGCACAACCGTTTATTCGAATAAAAGATACAAACAAAAGCCCAGTAACAACAGCCCTAAAAGCACGTGTGCAAACAGGAAGTTAAGGGGTAACAATTCTTTTTTATACTTTCTGTAAGAATTTAAAAGTCCTAAAGAAAGTATAATCAGAATAAACAAGGCGGCAACTATTTTCATAAGAATAAGGTTTAAATATAAGTAAGGCTTGAAAAAGCCTTATTTTTTAAGGAACAACAGAAACAGAACGATGAAAAGCAGCAAGATAAAAAGCCGGATTTTTCCGTTGTATTGCCGCAAGGTTATTCTTCCTTGTCTGTAATCCAGGTAGTTGCCCAGATAAATCAACACAAAGAATACAACTAAAATTATAATAAGGAATTTAAACATGTTTGCTGATAAAGATATATCAAAGTTCAACAATATCGAAACACCTTTTTATTATTACGATACTGAACTGCTACAGGAAACCCTGCAACAATGTGCCCAGGCGGCTGCACCACATGGATTTCATATTCATTATGCATTAAAAGCCAATTTTAACAGTGTATTGTTAAAGCAAATAAAGGAGATTGGTTTCGGAGCCGATTGTGTAAGTGCGGGAGAGGTACGCAGGGCAGTAGAGACCGGATTTGATCAGCAAAAGATTGTTTTTGCAGGCGTTGGAAAATCTGATAAAGAGATCAATGAAGCCCTTGACCTGGATATTTTCTGCTTTAACGTAGAGTCTATTCAGGAACTTGAAGTGCTGAATGAGCTTGCAGCAAAAAAGAATAAAGTGGCACGCGTAGCCATCCGCATTAACCCAAATGTAGATGCACATACACACCACAACATTACAACCGGATTGGATGAAAATAAATTTGGCATCAATTCCTGGGATTTACCGGCTTGTGCCGACACCTTAAAAACAGCTAAAAACCTTCATTTTATTGGCGTTCACTTTCATATTGGCTCGCAAATTACGAACCTGGATGTATATAAAAATCTATGCGTACGCGTAAATGAATTTGCAAAATGGTTTGAGGATAAAGGTTTTACTGTAAAGGTACTGAATGTAGGTGGTGGTCTGGGAATTAACTACCAGGCGCCGGATCATCAAATTCCGGATTTCGAAGCCTACTTTAATATTTTTTCTTCTTTTCTTGAAGTTAAAGCAGGACAGGAAGTTCACTTTGAACTTGGACGTGCCCTGGTTGGACAGTCGGCCTCACTCATCAGCAGGGTACTGTATGTTAAGAATGGCAAAAAGAAAAACTTCCTTATTCTGGATGCCGGCATGACCGAGCTGATGCGTCCGGCATTATATCAGGCATACCATAAAATTGAAAACCTAAGCCGTGGTGCAGGTAATGCCATTAAATACGATGTGGTAGGTCCCATTTGCGAAAGTACAGACTGCTTTGGCAAGGAAGTGGAGCAACCCGAAACATTCAGAGGTGATCTGATTGCAATCAGAAGTGCCGGTGCCTATGGCGAAGTAATGGCTTCCAAATACAATTTAAGAGACGAAATCAGGTCTGTTTACAACACAGATTTATAAAATTAAAAGGGCCGGAAAATTTTCCGGCCCTTTTAATTTTACCTCTTTTTAGAGGCAACAAAAATAAATACACCCGCTACCAGTATAATGCCACCGGCATATGGTGGCCAGTTAACGGTTTTTTCTTTATCGGCCGAAATCTGAATAGG
>JASLGV010000379.1 GCA_030149995.1 Pedobacter sp. | reverse complement strand
CTTCTACAGGAGGTGGGTATACAGGTGATCGGTATCACTCGGGTTTTTATTCTTTAAATTGGATTATTCCGAATGGTAAAGAGTATGTTTTAAGTTATTTTTATCGCACCGGAGGAAAATGGTATTTGAAAGAACAGAAATATCTCGGTCCGTTAGTTTTAGAAGGGGAAGCTATAGATGATATCCGTATCTATCCAAAAGATGCCAGTTTAAAAACTTTTACTTATTTTTCAGGTGGCTATCTCGATTCTGATATTGCTGAAAACAGCTATACTTCGAGGTATGAGTACGATGGTTTCTATCGTTTATTAAATGTATTTGATCACGATCAAAATGTATTGAAAAATTACCGGTATAATTATACATTTACAGGAACATTATATGGTAATGCTTCTATCAGCCGGAACTTTATAAAAAATGATTGTGGTTTAGGGAAAGTAGGTACCTCTGTTACTTACACAGTTCCTGGAAACAGTTATTTTTCTGCGACAAGTCAGGAAGAAGCTGATTTTTTTGCCATGAATGATGTGTTTGCGAATGGGCAGGCATATGCGAATTTGAATGGAAACTGTGGTGATTTGGTTTATGTTAAAAAACGCATTGTTTCAACCGGTCAGGAGGATGTAAATGGTGAAATCAGAAATTACGCGGAATATGCAGCCGATTTTTTTGGTGATGAGGCCTGTACTCAACCGTATGCGCTTACAAAGCCGTTAACGCTATTGTATGGTGAAGAAGGAATAACGACGTATAATAATGGTGAAGCTCCAACAATATCCTTATTTGCCTACAGTACAATAGTGCAACCTGGAGTTGTTACGCAACCCCTTATGAGAACTTATAGTTATTGTGTTGGTGGAGGCCTTATTCCCTTAAATATGAGGCATGCAAGTGTAGCCAAAAAGAGTGCGGTAAAACTGAAAGGTTTACCTCCTGGCGATGGCGGTCCTGAAGTACCTGAAGATCCTGGTTATTGCTACTCTTCTTCACTCAATATATACCCTAATTCTGGTTATATTGTAAAGCCATAATATAAATGTAAAAAGTATAAAATCATTATCTTTAAAAACTTAAACATCCGCTATTCGTTATACATCCTGTTGTTTTATCAGTTGGATTATGAAAAGGAAAATTTATGTGGTAGAAGATAATGTGGAGATCAGGAAAATGCTTGGATATGTTTTGTCCGATACAAAACATCAGTTTACGGGTTTTGGTAATATATCGGATTTTAAACTTGAAATGGAAAGCAGCCTTCCCGATTTAATTTTACTCGATATTATGCTGCCCGACGGTGATGGTGTAACGCTTTGTTGCGAATTAAAAGCAAATCCCGCTACTCAAAACATACCGGTTGTTTTAATGTCGGCACATGCCAACCCTCAGTTGATTGCCGATGCGCATTGTGCCAATGCCTTTATTTCCAAACCATTTGATATTCACCAGTTAATGAACACCATCGAAGCACAGTGGACTTTATAGGGGTTTATCATCCGCTTTGCGAAAATTATTTCTATTTTAGAAGCGATAACGGGAACTATATAACCATTTAAACTATAAACCGAAATGCGGATGCTAATCATGCAGAAGAACGTTTGGGCGCGAAATTTTCAATGGAAATAAATGGCTTAAAAACCGGTTTAACTCTGGTGTTAGAGCCTGATATTTTATCCTGTAACTACTTTTATTTTAACATCCCTGTACATGAACCTTCAGAAAAGTCAGTCGATTCTTTTGCTTATTTTTACCATGCTCGTATGGGGCAGTTCTTATGCCATTACCAAATCGGTTGTAAACATATTACCGCCTGCCAGTTTTACCCTGCTTAGATTTTTAATTGCTTTAATTTGTTTAGGTCCCTTTTATTTAATGGGTAAAAAATCTGCCCGCAAAACTGAAAAGATAAGCAGAAGCGACTGTAGATGGTTGCTGTTAATGGGTTTAACAGGTATAACACTCTATTATATTCTGTTTAATTATGCATTGATGTATACCTCGGCCTCAAATGGCGCTTTGATACAGGGGTTTATTCCCATTTGTATTGCTTTGTTTGGGGTGTTTTTTCTAAAAGAAAAATTAACTGCAAGGCAATTTTCAGGCATCGGTTTATCTTTTGCGGGCGTGGTACTGGTTGGTTTTATTGCAGCCGAACATACAGGAGAAGACACCGCACTATTGGGTAACTTGCTTATGATTGTTTCGGTGTTTTGCTGGACCATCTACACCTTGATTTCGCGTAAATTACAACATCTGAGTCCCTTGTCTATTACAGTATTAAGCGGTTTGGCCGGAACTATTTTTCTGCTTCCCGTTTCGATATATGAATGTATACAGCTAACAAACTGGCCTTCTGTTGATCTGAATGGCTGGCTGGCCATTCTTTACCTGGGGGCAATTTCTTCTGCCTTTTGTTACTTAATGTACAACAAAGCACTCGAAAGATTGCCGGCTGCCCTGGTGGGTAACTTTTTAAACCTGGATATCCTGGCAGGTGTGCTCATTGCTGTTTTGTTTTTACACGAGAAAACCAGTGTTGTACAGATGGTTGGCGGTGCATTGATTTTACTGGGACTGGTTTTAAGTTCGCGCAAAACAGCTCCTTAACCAAGCTTAAAAAAATGCGTTTTTAACTTGTATAATGTAGTTATATTTGATTGTATGAATATAGAAGAGTTGCGCGAATATTGCCTTCAGAAAAGAGGTGCTACAGAAAGCTTTCCTTTTGATGAAAATACACTGGCTTTTAAAATAGGGGAGAAAATATTTTTATTGGTTGGATTAAACAACGGAAACCGCTTTAATGCCAAGTGTGATCCGGAATATGCCATTGAACTGCGCGAACAGTTTGACGAAGTGATCCCGGGCTATCACATGAATAAAAAGCACTGGAATACCGTTTTTATGGATGGTCGCTTAACTTTTAAGCAACTGCACGGAATGATCGATCATTCGTACGAACTTGTTTTTAAAAGTTTACCCAAAAAGAAACAGGCAGAAATCTTAGACTCCTTTTCTTGATCTCAGGCAATTGTTTTACCACTTATTCTGCATGACCGCCAGGTAAAAGGTTTAAAAAGGTATTAAAATTGTTCAGGTATTTCTTTTTATTCAGCTTAAAGTAAAAAGCGCCCTTTTTTGAAGAAGTTTTATCTTTTTCGTCGAGTTTTATTAAAAGGCCGGTTGAGGTTAGTTTACGTGCAAAGTTTGCCGGATCCATCTTTACATTGTTCACCACTTCGAACAAAGCATGTATCTGTGCCATGGTAAATTTCTTAGGCAGCATTTCAAAAAGAATGGGGTGTTGTGCCGCTTTATATTTTAACCTTTTACGGGCATCTGCCACCATTTCATCGTGATCGAAGATCAGTTTTGGCATTTCATCAACCAGAAACCACTCTGCATGATGATCGTTGTTGATCTGGTGTTTGTATTTTTTCAGGTCGATCAGTGCAAAATAAGCAATGGAGAAGGTACGTTCAATCGGATCCCTGAAAGGTTCCCCGTAAGCTTGGAGCTGTTCCAGATACATATCTTCCAAACCGGTGGTTTTTTTGAGTACCCGGTTTGCTGCCGATGTTAAACTTTCTTCTGCACTGACAAAACCACCCATTAAACTCCATTTACCAAGTTCAGGTTCCAATCCTCGTTTTACCAGTAAAATCTTTAGATTTTCGCCGTCAAAGCCAAAAATTATGCAGTCTACTGCAACCAGGTAGTGAGGTTCATTTTTGTAAGCGATCATGGTTTAATGGGTTGAGGTATGTTGTTTACGGCTCAAATTTAGGTTAAAATTAATAAATAATTAAAAGTCAATTTGACTTTTAATTATTTATTTCTACTTTAGCACATGCATTTTTATTTGCCTTAAGAATGCAGCATAACCATATTAACTTTTAACCAGATGCAAGAAAACATTTCACTCGAAACATATCCTCATAAACGATTAAATATCCTTACCGGCGAGTGGGTACTCGTATCGCCGCACAGAACCAAGAGACCCTGGCAGGGGAAACTCGAAGAACAGGCAGCCGATCAGCGCCCTGAATATGACCCGCAATGTTATTTATGCCCGGGCAATGCAAGGGCAGAAGGAGATCAGAACCCCGGTTATACAGGAAGTTTTGTTTTTGATAATGATTATGCAGCCCTGCAAAACGATACACCAGCGGGTAACATCAATAAAAATGACCTGATTGTAGCCAGTCATGAACGTGGTATTTGTAAGGTAATCAGTTTTACGCCTAAACACAATTTAACGCTACCTGAAATGTCGGTTGCAGAAATTGGCGATGTGGTAAATGTGTGGCAGCAGGAGTTTAAGCAGCTGGCAGATGTAGAATGGGTTAAATACATTCAGATTTTTGAAAACAAAGGTGCGATAATGGGTTGTAGCAATCCACATCCGCACGGACAGATCTGGGCGCAAAGCAGCATTCCGGTTGAGGTAGAAAAAGAGAGTAAAAACTTTAAAAAATATTTTTCCCTAAACCGGAGAAGCTTGTTGTCTAATTACCTTGACCTGGAGCTTGAACAAGAAGAACGCATCGTATTTCAAAATAAACATTTTGCAGTTTTGGTACCATTTTGGGCTACCTGGCCGTTTGAAACGATCATCATCAGCAAACGACATGTAAACAGTGTAATTCATTTTACCGAAGAAGAAAAGGCTGCGTTGGCAGAAGCCATTCAAGTGCTTACGGTTAAATACGACAATCTTTTTGAAACTTCCTTCCCTTACTCAGCAGGTATGCATCAGGCGCCGGTTAATTCGGGGGCATTTCCCGAATGGCACTGGCACATGCATTTCTATCCGCCGCTTTTAAGATCGGCTTCCGTTAAGAAATTTATGGTGGGTTATGAGATGCTGGCCAACCCTCAACGCGACATTACCCCCGAGCATGCTGCATCGCGATTGCGCGCCATGCCTACAGAACATTATAAACTTAAATCGTAGTTAAAATAAACAGTAATGACTATCAACAACATTATAGGTAAGTTTAAGGATTTATACCATTCAGAACCTTTACTTGTCCGTTCGCCGGGACGCATCAATCTGATTGGAGAACATACCGATTACAACGATGGCTTTGTAATGCCTGCGGCTATAAATAAGAATATTTATGTGGCTGTTTCCAAACGTGCAGATCAGGAGGTTCATTTATATTCTGAGTGGTATGATGAACAATATACCATCCCGCTCGATCAGCTGAAACCTTCAGATAAGAGCTGGCCCAATTATATACTGGGCGTAGCAGACCAGTTTCAAAAGCAAGGTTTTAAACTGCAAGGATTTAACCTGGTTGTAGATGGCGATATTCCGCTTGGTGCCGGCTTGTCTTCTTCTGCAGCGGTAGAATGTGCCACTGCCTTTGCTTTGAATGAGCTTTTTTCGCTGCAGGTAGATCAACTTACGCTCGTTAAACTTGCTCAAAAGGCCGAACATGTATTTTCTGGTGTACAATGTGGCATTATGGATCAGTTTGCCTCTGTTTTTGGTCGCGAAGGATTTTTAGTTAAACTGGATTGTAAAACGCTTGATTATGAGTATATTCCGCTTGATTTAAAAGGGTATAAGCTGGTCTTGTTCAATACCAATGTAAAACACTCGCTTGCCTCATCGGCTTACAATGAACGACGTGCGCAGTGCGAGCAAGGAGTTGCCTGGGTAAATGAATTTAGTGCGGTAGAGAGCTTACGCGATGTAACAGTTGCACAACTTGATAAATACGTGAAGCCTAAAAGCGAAGATGTATACCGTAAATGCAGATACGTGGTAGAGGAAATTGAACGGGTAAGACAGGTGGCAGCCTGTTTACAACAAGACCATCTGACAGAAATAGGTAAATTGTTGTACACCACACACGAGGGACTTAGTAAAGATTATAATGTGAGTTGCGCAGAACTGGATTTCCTGGTTGACCAGGTAAAACAGATGCCCGAAGTGTTAGGTGCCAGGATGATGGGTGGGGGATTCGGTGGTTGTACCATCAATCTTATAAAAGAAACCCATATTGAGGAGATAACAGCACGCCTGAGTCACGATTTTTTTGAAAAATTCGGGGTGAAACTCGATCAATATACAGTTGAAAGTTCTGACGGAACCCGACTGATTGTATAAAAAACAACACAAACCAAATATTAATTAACCTGTTATGAACCACATACTTGATATAAAAGATTATATCGTTTTTCTGATCTATTTTGTGATCGTCTCTTCGTATGGATTTTACATTTACAACAAGAAAAAATCCTTGTCTACGGGCTCTAAAGATTACTTTCTGGCCGAAGGGTCGTTAACCTGGTGGGCCATTGGAGCCTCCCTGATTGCTTCAAACATTTCGGCAGAACAATTTATTGGGATGAGCGGCTCGGGCTTTAAAATGGGACTTGCCATCGCTACCTACGAATGGATGGCAGCTGCAACGCTTATTGTAGTGGCCATATTTTTTATTCCCGTATATCTTAAAAATAAGATAGCCACCATGCCGCAATTCCTCCACCAGCGGTACAACGGAACAGTAGCCATGATTATGGCTGTTTTCTGGTTGCTGCTCTATGTAGTGGTCAATTTAACGTCTATTTTATATCTGGGCGCCCTGGCTGTTAGCAGTATCTCCGGGTTCAGCATTACGCTTTGTATGTATGTAATCGCTGCTTTTGCCATTATCATTACCCTGGGCGGGATGAAGGTAATTGGCTATACCGATGTAATACAGGTGTTTTTTTTAATCCTGGGAGGTTTGGCCACCACTTATCTGGCACTGAACCTGGTATCAGATCATTATGGTACCAACGGCATTCTGAACGGATATAACTTAATGGCCGAAAAAGCTTCGGAGCATTTCCACATGATTTTGAAACCGGATAATGAAAACTACATCGATTTACCTGGTTTAAGCGTATTGATTGGAGGGATGTGGATTGTAAACCTGAATTACTGGGGTTGCAACCAATACATTACCCAGCGTGCCCTGGGTGCAGATTTAAAAACAGCACGTGGTGGATTGCTGTTCGCGGCTTTCCTGAAATTGCTTATGCCCATTATCGTGGTGCTTCCAGGTATTGCAGCCTACGTTTTATATAAAGATGGTGCATTTACCACCGAAATGATGCAGGATGGATCGGTAAATCCCGATCGTGCTTACCCGGTATTGCTTAACCTCTTGCCAGCAGGTTTAAAAGGTCTTTCTTTTGCAGCTCTTACGGCAGCTGTAGTGGCTTCCCTTGCCGGAAAAGCCAACAGCATTGCAACCATTTTTACACTGGATATTTATAAAAAGGTAATCAAAACAGATGCCTCCGAAAAACAACTTGTTATAATTGGAAAAGCAGCCATTATCGTGGCTATGATATTGGGCGTACTCATTGCACCACACTTGGGCATTGATAAAAAAGGTGGTTTCCAGTATATTCAGGAGTATACCGGTTTTGTATCGCCGGGTATTTTTGCCATGTTTATTCTGGGCTTTTTCTGGAAAAGAGCTACTTCAGCAGCAGCTTTATTTGCCACCATTGGCGGTTTCTGTTTATCGGTTCTGCTTAAGTTTTTACCGATGTGGACCGATCTTTCCTTTTTAGCAAACGCAGGTTTTGCTGTTAAAAATGCCAAAGGGGTTTATGAAATTCCTTTTATAGACCGCATGGGGTTTGTTTTCCTGTTTTGTGTGGCAGGTATGGTAATTATTAGCCTGGCAAAAGGTAAAAAAGCAACAGATAGTAAAGGCCTGGATATCGATGTAAAGATGTTCAAAACAACGCCGGCTTTTGCTGCAGGTGCTTTATTGATTATTGGATTATTGGTTGCCTTATACACCATTTACTGGTAATAAATACCCACATATTGTGTATACAAAACGGCAATCTTTCGGCCAGAAGATTGCCGTTTTTTTCTGATTGGCATGGCTTAATTACAGATAGGAGCCACTTATCCACTTAATTTTTCTATACTCAAAAAGCTTAATAATGAAAAAAACTTTTATATATTCAGCGCCGGAGAAAATTATTAACGTGCACTCTCATTAGAGCATTATCTCATTTCTGCATGAAGCAAGAACAGTTATTTAACGAAATAAAAGCCTTGGAAAGTGTTACCACTTTTTCAAAGCACGAGCAGTTGGTTCAGGGCATTATCAATGCGCTTGACCAGAAAATTTTGTTCAGGGGCGATATTTTGCCTTCTGTAAACCGGATGATTAAAGAGATAGGATTTGCCAGAGAGACCATCGTAAAAGCTTATAAAGAACTCATCAGCCGGGGAATTGTGGAATCCAGAAACCGGCGTGGTTATTTCGTGGCAACAGAAGATACAGACCAGCATTTAAAGGTTTGCCTTTTGCTGTATGCCTTCGATACTTTCCAGGAAACATTTTACCAGAATTTCAGAAATAAACTTGGCGAAAACATTCAGCTGGATGTTTTCTTTCATCACAACAATTTCAATGTATTCGAATCTACCGTAAACACGGTAAAAGGAAAATATGGCATGTATGTAATTGCGCCGATTGATTCGGAAACATCGGCCGATTTACTCTTGCAATTTCCGGTTAACAAACTGCTGATTGTAGACCGTTATCTGGAATTAAGTGATGAGCATTCTTATATTGTACAGGAATTTAAACAATCCTCTTACCGCGCATTTGTAGAACTTGCACCGCGTATTCAGGAATTTGATGAGTTTGTATTTTTCTTTAAACCCTTATCAGCAGAACCCAACGATATACTCGACTCTTTCCAGAAATTTATAAAGACTTATAAAATTAACGGTACCATTAAGAACAGTTATGAACTGGGCAGCATTAGTGCCAATAAAGTATATTTTACCATCCACAACCTGGAGCTGTGGGAAATGCTTAAAGATACCAAACTAAAAGGCTTAAAACTTGGAACAGACCTGGGGATCTTATCACATAACGATGATAACGTAAAGGAAATCATCTTTGATGGCATTACCACTTTTTCAATAGATTTCGCTAAAATGGGGCAGATGGCAGCAGAATTTGTGCTTTCCAGAAAACCCGTCAGGCATGTAATGAAAAACGTGCTCATCAGAAGAAATTCGCTGTGAGATCATGAACAGGATTTCTTTTTTCAGCTTTCTGATTATTACTGTTTTAGCAGCACTGGTGGCCTTTTTAAAATCAAGAAAAGGCAAACGCTCTACAACGGTCGGTTTTTTCCTGGCCAACAGATCAAATGGGTTTATACTGATAGGTGCATCTCTTTTTTTTAGCAACATTAGTGCAAACCAGTTTATCGGAGAAAACGAGTCGGTTTACATCAACAACATGTCTGTTATTGCCTGGGGCATATCATCCGTGCTGGCCATGATTCTTGTATCCGAATTTTTTATACCTATTTATCTGAAATCGGGCATTAATACCATTCCTGATTTTTTAGAAAAACGGTATGATACCGGCACCAAAAACCTGGTTTCCATCGTTTTCTTATTCAGTTACATCGTAAACCTGCTACCTACAGTATTGTATGGAGGTGCAGTGGCCTTTAGCAGCCTGTTTGATATTTCTACTGTATTTCATATTTCCTACTGGCAGAGTTTGTGGCTTATTGTATGGATAATCGGGCTGATCAGTGCATTTTATTCAATTGTTGGAGGCTTTAAGGCCATTACCATTTCCGATACCGTGCTGAGTTTATTCATGCTCATCCTGATGCTCATTTTGCCTTACTTCGGACTAAAATATTTAGGTAAGGGCGATTTGTTTGCCGGACTTAACACCTTGTTATCCAGTAAAAAGGAACACCTTAATTCCATTGGATCGGCCAGCGATGCCGTTCCTTTTTCTACCTTATTTACCGGGATGATTATTGTTAACCTGTACTACTGGGGTATGGAACAATACATTGTACAACAGGTATTGGCAGCGAAAAGTCTTAAAGACAGTCAGAAAGGAATTGCGCTTACGTGTTTTGCAAAATTGTTATGCCCTTTGCTCATTAACATACCCGGATTAATAGCTGTACATATTTATCCAAGCCTGGATAATACGGCAGAAGTTTTTCCACGGCTGGCAAAAGATGTACTTCCGCCCATCGTTACCGGTTTAACCGCTTCCGTTCTTTTAGGGGCGGCAATTAATACTTTTAACGCAGGTTTAAACAGCTCAAGCACCTTGTTTACGCTGAATTTATATAAACCATTTATAGAGCGTAAGAAAAATAAAGTATTATCAGAAAGAGCCTTACTCAGATCGGGCAAGCTCTTTCAGATTGGTATTTCGTTTTTTGCAATGGTGGTGGCACCCTTTATCATCTTTTCAGAAAAGGGCTTCTATTTTTATGTCCAAAAAATCAGCGGGATTTTTAGCATTCCCATTTTTACCATCATTTTTATTGGCTTTTTTACCCGACGTGTACCGCCATTGGCTGCAAAGTGGGGCGTAGTATTTTTCATCACCTGCTATATATTAAGTCAGTTTGTGCTAAAACTGCCACTTCATTTTCTGCATTGCCTGGCCATTATTTTTTTGCTTACGGCAGCGCTTATGCTTGTAATGGGGAAAATTAATCCGATGGAAAAACCTTATTACCTCGTACTTAACAATAAAGTAGATATTGTGCCCTGGCGCAACAGGCACTATTACAGCCTGCTGTTGCTGACCTTAATG
>JASLGV010000252.1 GCA_030149995.1 Pedobacter sp. | reverse complement strand
AATGTGTATGGGCTTCGGCACTGTGTTTAACAGGTAAGTATGGCGATTTGCTGGATTTTGTAATCATCATTGTACTTATATTCTATATCCTTACCATTTATGGAATTTTTATTTTAAGACGCAAAATGCCTGATGTCGAGCGCCCGTATAAGGCTTTTGGTTACCCGGTATTGCCATTTCTTTATATTTTGGTAGCTACAGCCATTTGTATTTCGCTTTTAATTTTCAAAACCAGTACCTGCGGTTGGGGGGTTGCAATTATGCTGGCCGGAATACCGGTTTATTATGTAACGAAATCTACTGTTGGTGTGTCAACTAACGACGAAGATTAATAGATAGGAGTTGGCTGCTTAAAAATTTTCGTTTTTAAGCAACTGTACTTCTGTTTGGTAAATCTGTTGGTTGGTATACGGGTTCAGATTGTATATTCTTGTTTTATACTTTTATATGGCAAAACGCTGTTGATTGCCTGCACGTATTTTCCAAACTAAATCTGTATTTTTGCGCCAATGGGAACACAGGTCGATTTAGGTATTAAAGGATACAAAAATTATGGTACGCATTTGCGCGAAAAATATAACGGGCAACGCGTATTTAAGGTAATTGTAGATGGTGGTTTTACCTGTCCTAACCGGGATGGAAGCAAAGGTTATGGTGGTTGCACGTACTGCAATGTTGATTCTTTTACGCCAGAGTTATCGAGAAAACTACCGACCATCCGCGAGCAGCTGGAGCAGGGGATGGAGCGTGGCAAGAATTTTTATAAAGCTGATAAGTTTATTGTGTATTTCCAGCCCAATACCAACACGTATGCACCTGTGCATTATTTAAAGATGATGTACGATGAGGCGCTGTCCGTTAATCCGGATGATGTAGTTGGATTTGCCGTAGGAACACGACCAGATTGTATTGATGCAGAGAAAGTGGCTTTACTCGAAAGTTATACCGACCGGTACGATGTAGACCTGGAGATGGGAATGGAGTCCATTTACGATGAAACCCTGAACCAGATTAACCGCGGATGCAGTCATGGCGAATTTGTGGAAGCCGTAAAACTACTCGAAAACAGCAAGCTGGATTTATGTGTACACACCATTTTTGGATTTCCTTGGGAAACCCGCGAACAGATGTATGGTTATATTCATGAAATAAACCGTTTCCCGCAGATTAAATTTGTAAAATTTCACCATTTACACATTGTTGAAGGGTCTATTATGGGGGTTAAGTATAAGAAAAATCCATTTCCCTTATTTTCACTCGAAGCATATACCGACCTGCTTTGTGAATTGATCCCGCTTTTACGCCCGGATATTGTAATTCAGCGGTTATTTGGCATCTCAGACTGGGATTTGCTAATTGCACCAAACTGGGGACTTAATAAGTCCGCTATTCAAACATATATTGATAAGGAAATTGAGCGGAGAGGAGTGGTGCAAGGTTCTGCCTACATTCTTTAAGAAAAAGACATAAATTTCTGATTTTTTATAAAAACCCGTATGAATTTTACGGGTTTTTTTGTTGTTTGTGTTTTTTTTGTTGTCGTTTTGTCATCTTGTTTCTGTTTTTTGTTGTGTTTTTGATATTTTATGTCTTTTTAGATTGTTTTAAATTCATTTATTTTTATTTTTTGACGTTTTTTATTTTATTTTTTATAAAAAATTCAGTTTTCAATTAAAAAATATGATTTTTATTATTTTTTATTGTGTTGTTTTGTAATTTTATATAAATAAATATTGAATTTTGTGGTTTTTGTCACTATAAATAAATTAAACTAAAAAAAATGAATAAATTACTTTTGAAACGGTGTGCTCCATTTGCAGTTCTTATGCTCTTTGCAATTTTAGCATTGTTTGTTCCGTTGCTTCCTAATTTTGATGAAGGGAAGTACAGTGCCCCGGATATAGCTTTTGTATTAATCTCTGCTGCATTGGTTTTTTTAATGACACCCGGCATTGCTTTTTTCTATGGCGGTATGGTTCATCGTAAAAATGTATTATCAACCATGATTAAAAGTGTGGTGGCGGCAGGTGTTATTACGGTACTGTGGATTGTAGCAGGTTTTAGTCTTGCCTTTGGAGATACCATCGGTGGATTTATCGGGAACCCTAAAACATATTTATTTTTTCAAGGTGTAAATTCGGGTCCGGCCTGGGGAACCATTCCTTTATCGCTTTTTGCAGTATTCCAGTTAATGTTTGCCATTATTACACCAGGCCTGGTTGTAGGTGCAGTAGCAGAGCGTATTAAGTTCACTTCTTACATTTTATTCATCGTGCTGTTTGCGATATTCGTGTACTCACCTTTGGCACACTGGACCTGGTCTGCAAATGGTTTTCTGTTAAAAATGGGGGTCTTGGATTTTGCTGGTGGTACAGTAGTACACATTTCGGCGGGTATGGCTGCTTTAGCAGGTGCGATGGTTCTTAAACGCAGAAAATCTCATATTGAGCATAAAGAAGTTCCGCCGGCAAATATTCCTTATGTATTAATTGGTACAGGTTTACTTTGGTTTGGCTGGTTTGGTTTTAATGCAGGATCTGCATTGGGTGCAAATGCATTGGCGGTGTCGGCTTTTATTACCACCAATACGGCAGCAGGCGCAGCCGGATTGTCGTGGATGTTCTTTGATGTGGCAAGAGGTAAAAAACCTTCTGTTTTGGGTTTTTGTATCGGCGCAGTAGTCGGTTTGGTAGCCATTACACCTGGTGCAGGTTTTGTAAGCATCCCTTCAAGTATATTTATCGGGGCAATTGGAGCAGTCGTTTCCAATCTGGCAGTATCCTGGAAAGAAAAGACCAGTATCGACGATACACTGGATGTTTTTCCATGCCATGGTATAGGTGGCATTGTGGGAATGCTTTTAACAGGTGTATTTGCCACAAAAACAGTAAATCCGGCAGGTGCCGACGGTTTGTTTTATGGCAATCCGGCATTTTTCTTTACACAGTTAAAAGGTGCTGCTATCGTAATTGCTTTCAGCTTTATTGTCTCATTTTTAATTTTCAAACTGGTTAATCTCGTGCAACCGATCCGTGTAAGTGCAGAAGAGGAAGAGCAAGGTTTAGACGCAAGTCAGCACAACGAAAAGTACACGCAGGGTACTCTTCTGGTTGAAGAAAAATTAGCTTATATAGAGAAAAACCACTCTTTGCAAGAAACGCTTTTGTAACAATAAACCTAAAAAACCGCTCGCATGAAGAAGTTTTTAACCGCTATGTTTAGCATAGCAAGCACTACGTGTGCCCTGGGCCAGGAGGCATCACCACTTGAAATTTCAGGTTCGGTAGATACGTATTATAAATACGATTTTGCCAAAAGGTCAAATATTGGTACCTACTTCGCCTCAGATCAAAATTCTGTGTCGCTGGGAATGCTTGATATTGCGTTAAAGAAAAAAACAGGAAAAACTTCTTTTGTGGGTGAGTTATCTTTTGGTCCGAGAGGGCAGTACCAATCCATTCCGAATGGAGCCGATACAGATGAAAATAGCTTTCACATTCAAAACTTATATGTTAATTACAGTTTTACCGATCGGTTTTCGATAACAGCAGGATATATGAGCACATTCATTGGCTATGAAGTTATTTCACCGGCTGGAAATTTTAATTACTCCACTTCTTATTTATTTGGTGCCGGTCCTTTTCAAAATGCAGGCCTTAAAGTTACTTATCAATTTTCAGATCAGGTAAGTTTGATGGCTGGACTATTTAATGATTGGAATTTATATAAAGCTACAAAAGGAGTTTCAAGTATTGGCGGGCAATTAATGCTAAACCCGGTTAAAGGATGGACAGCTTACCTGAATGTTTTATCCGGAGCAGATGCTTATGGATATGGAACCATCGAAGATTTGACTACTTGCTATCAGATCAGCAGGGCGTTTAAACTGGGCTTAAACGCAGCAAATTATGATAAAAAAAGTAGTGAAGAAGGTTATGCAGGAATAGCTTTATATCCTCAATATGCAGTAAGTAATGTTGTTTCATTCGGTTTAAGAAGTGAATATTTTACAACCAAGGGCGCAGCTAAAACAAGTTATACAGGCTTAACACTAACGGCCAACATTAAATCGGGTGGTTTAACTTTTATTCCGGAAGTGAGAATCGATCATGATGGCGATAAACTTTTTTTTAATAAGAATGGCTTAGCCGTTTCAAATGCAGGGCAATTTTCGATGGCAGCTGTTTATACTTTTTGATAGGGTTTTTGCAACAGGCCGTTGGCAAATTTGCTGACGGCCATTTATCACCTATTTCAGATATTGAAAATCGAAACCAATGAAATATCTTTTAATTTGCATGCTTGCATGTGCCATTCTAACCGTTTCTGCACGGCAAAAGCAATTTGCCGTAAACGACCGGGGAAAATACATTTATTACGAGGTAGTTGATGCTAAAGGCTTAACTAAAGATAGCTTGATTGAGCGTGCTGTTGCTTTTATGAACAAATTGAATGCTAAAAATATTAAATCAGAAAGTAAAACAGATTCCATGTCTTTTAAAGGAAAGATGGTAATCGATAAGACACTTTTGGTTGCCAGTCATCCAAGCGGAG
>JASLGV010000542.1 GCA_030149995.1 Pedobacter sp. | reverse complement strand
GTATATAAAAGCCATAATTCCAGGAATCAGGTAAGCTTTCATAATCATAGGGGCGATCATTTTGATAAGCTGTATTGGCCCATCTTGGCTTTGTTGGATCGACAATTACGCCCATGCCACTGTTCTTGGCATAATATAAGTTTGAACCTAAACTTATATTATGTAAAATGTTAGCTGTATACAACTGAGAGAGTAAACTGATGTTTCCATTTAGATTACGGGGTTTGCCCTGTACATGTTCTACTGCCAAATAGTTACCCGGAATATAGTATCCTTCGTATATCTCATTGCTTACATCTTTATCTGCTATCCCCTTAACACCTGGATTTAAATATTCCTGATTGTAAGATTCTTGCGTACCACCTGTATAACCAATGCTTAAATTTACACTCTTGAAAATATTGTTCTTAATCTCGATGGCTGTCCGGTTACTTATTCCAAAGTTTTTTGTTTTGGCATAGGTGGCATATTCACTTCCCACATCAGGGTCTACCTTTACATCATCGTTACGATAAGCATATGTTAAATTAATGGTGTTTTTTACCCCCTTAAACAAATAGCCTGTCCACATTAAGTTTCCATTGGTCCGGTTATAAGTTTTGGTCTTGTCACTTGGATTTTCATTAGAAGCCAGGTAGTTTAAACTGAAATTCAGTGCACCCCATTTCTTATTTAATTTATAACCTTTTGATAAAGCAAAATTAGTTGTCCCGCCATTTATCCGGGTGCTAAACTGGTAATTTGTATAACCCGCTTGTCTGTCAACAATAATGGCCCCGTCTGTCAGATCTCCATATTTTGCTGGTGCAACCCCTGTTATGACTTCTATTTTCTCAATGTTATCAGCTGGAATATCCCGAAGATCCAGACCTGTAAAAGGTACATCAAAGCTTCCATAAGATTTACTTGATATTTTAGAACTCGATATGCCCCATTTGCCTACATTCCGGTTTTGCATATTGGCATTGTTGGATTGCTGGATATCATCTAAAATAATGGCTACCCCCAATGAGTTGTTCATGGCCTGTAAACCCGTTGCTTCTGTTCTTAGCGTAATGTTTTGGGTACTGTTTAAATCTGAAGCAACAATTTTTTTTCCGGGTAGATTATTTAAAATATCGATTAAGCTAAAAGCCTGTACCTGTTCAATTGCTTGCCGGTCAAATATGATAGATGAATTTGAGCTTTGAGATTTCCTTTGCTGATTGATTTCCACATCTCTCAATGTTAAACTCAGATCAACCATTTTGAAAACAGGCATGCTGTTTTTCGTGTTTATAACCGTATCAATCGTTTTCTTTCCTACGTAATAAATTTGGATAGAATACGTATTTGCAACTCCTTTTGCCTGGATTTGGAAATTAAAAATGCCCTGACTGTTTGTATAGGTTGTTAAATCGTAATCATTTAACTTTACAACCGCGTACGGCAAAGCCGAATTGTTTTCCGAAACAACTTTACCCGTTATGCTTATCTGCTGAGCGTAAGAAGTGAGAAAGTTAAAAATTAGATAGGTTAACAGTAAAACTTTTTTCACTTATTAAGACTAATTTTAAATAAAGCGCAAATATCCTTATTTATATCTTTATTGACAAGATTATTTAGAATTATTCTAATTTATTTAGGTATCTTTCTTAAAATGAGCAACTTGTTTCCTTTTTTGTTTTGTTTAAATGGCTTTTTTAAATTAGAACCAGCTAAATAATGTCTTTTTAAATAGACTTTTATGTGTTTTAACGACTTGAAATCTATTTTGAAAAAGCACCTCAGGTATTTTAAGAATTAGGGTGAGGCATAAGGTAATTGTCTATCTGTCAGCTCAACCTCATCATTGAAAAAAGAATTTATTTTTGTTTAGGTTGTGACTATTTAAAAGGATAACTTTGCGGCTTCAAACCCACACAATGAGTGATCAGATAAAACACGAATGCGGAATCGCTTTTATTCGACTGTTAAAACCACTTTCCCATTACCAGCAGAAGTACGGTACCGCCCTTTACGGCCTTAACAAATTATATCTTTTAATGGAAAAACAGCACAACCGCGGCCAGGATGGCGCCGGTATTGCAACCATTAAACTCGATATGAAGCCCGGCAACCGGTATATAAGCCGTTACCGGAGTATGGCATCCAATGCGGTGGCCGATATTTTCGAATATGTACAGAACAAGTTTGTAGATATTCAGGAAAATACACCGGAACTCATGCAAGATACAGAATGGCTCAAAAACAACGTAAGCTTTATTGGCGAGGTGTTAATGGGCCATTTGCGTTATGGTACCCACGGTAAAAACAGCATTGAAAACTGCCATCCTTTTTTAAGGCAGAACAACTGGATGACCCGTAACCTGGTGATTGCCGGGAACTTTAACATGACCAATGTTGATGAGTTGCTGGAGCAGTTGTACGAACTTGGTCAGCACCCTAAAGAAAAAGCCGATACGGTAACCGTGTTGGAAAAAATCGGTCATTTCCTGGATGATGAGAATCAGGAACTTTTTGATCAGTATAAAAAAGAGGGACTGAGTAATGTTGAAATTACCCATAAAATTTCAGAACACTTAAATATACCCAATATTCTTCGCCGTTCAGCCAAAACCTGGGATGGCGGTTACTCGATCTGTGGTATTGTAGGTAACGGCGATGCATTTATTATGCGCGATCCAGCCGGCATCAGACCTGCTTACTACTACCAGGACGATGAAATTGTAATTGCGGCTTC
>JASLGV010000235.1 GCA_030149995.1 Pedobacter sp. | reverse complement strand
CAAAATATGCCTGTAATACATTATTCTTATAAACAGATAGGTTTACATCTGCACTGATCAATACCCTGACTTCAGAAATTGGAGTTCCTTTAATGGTTATGATCTTCGTAACGGTTACGGTTTCGTAATACGGAGAGGTTTTGGTTAATTTAACCGTATATGTACCAACTGCAGTAAAAGTATGCTGAAGCGACTCGCCGTTATTGACTATTACGGGCGTTCCATCGCCAAAATCCCAGCTATAACGTACACCTTCTTTTGTGGTACCATAAGAATATGTTGAAAAATCTAATGGTTTATTAATAACTTCATCACCGGAATGATTAATTACAGGAGCAAAACTGGCTGTACTGGCCACGCTGATATACGTTTTTTTCTGCAGCATATTTCCATCCTGATCATATACATGTTTAAGCCTGCTGAAAGCATCGTAATCAAAAATTTTCCCCTGTCCGTTCTGATTTGTTTCGGAGGTTTTCTGGTTGGTTACCGGGTTAACGGTTTGGATGCTTACCGAAGCATCAGACGGGAAAAACAACAAATCATCTAAAGAAACTGTTGAGGTACTTGTAACTTTTAATGAAAAGTTACCCGGTAAAGAAGCAACGGGCACTTTAACCATGTAATATACCCATTTGTTATTGGTAGGCCCGTAAGCAATGGCGGCACCACTCAACTGATCGTTCAATAAGAGCTGAATACTACCGGAGGTTTCACTTTTAAGCCATACAGAACACATATAATAAGAACTTCCCTGTTTTTTCTTTACCGGGTAAAACAGATAATAACCTGGTGCCGATATGTGACAGGCATTACCTGTACGACCCTGAGGATAACCTTGCGAAGGTATACCTTCCACAAGGTATTCAAAATCATAATCCTCCTCAAAATTATCAGCCGCAACTTCATCATGCGCTGCGTTGCTGATAAAGGCTTTCGGGTTAGCTGTTGTACTGCTGTATAAAGTAGAATTGACCGGACTGCCAGTTATTTTACCCGAAAGCAGCTGGGCATTGTGGTTGTAAGCCAGGGCCTCTGAAACCGGAAAATAACGTGCATCATTGGTAAAATATCCTCCCTGAATATCCGAAATCTGGAAATCATTTACCCCATTGGCGTCTATAAAACTGAGCGTTGTTCTTGGTAAATATTTTTCATTTCCATACGCCGGCTGAAACGTACCGAATTTTAACAATTCGGCTCCAACGGTTCTGGTTATGTTATTGCGTTTTACCTGCGTATATTTCTCTACCGGTACATTGATGTTGCTGGCAACCATTTTTTGCATCGTAAGCGCTGTAGCATCTGTTGCCTGGCTTAAATTGTAATCTTTCGTGTATTTGGTATAAACCGTTGTTGTACTGCCATCACTGTTTATACTTTCAATTTTAGTGGGATACTGATGCGCAGCAGAACCATAAGTATAACCAACGCTGGTTTCCTGCTGTCCGCCCCCGCCTGTATGGTAAACAATATCTGTTTGAGTCTGGATCTCTTTACCAATATTGGTAATTACGGCATATTTACCATAGGTGGTTAGTCCGCTATTCTGCTCCTGGGTAAGGCCATGAATATATAAAGGCGTACCAACTCGCTGGTGTGTATAATTGGTTTCACTTACTTTCTGTCCACTCAGATCGTAGTTAACAAGCTGTAAAGGCAAGCCTTGTTCAAAATCAAAATTGGTGGAATGAATAAATGGATAGGTCCTGGATTGATTAACCACATATCCCGCGGGCTGTACACAATTACTTACATAAGCCATTGTTGGCGACCAGTCTGGCAGGGCACTGCTGTCAAAATAACCAGCCGGAACCGAAAAGCTGTATAGCTTGCTACCCAATCCTTCTACCACCTCTTTGGAGTGCGTATATAATATACCGCTACTCTCTGCTGATAAGTTTTCTTCAGACCGTACAACAGAAGAAAGCCAGTTGGCTTGCTCGGTGCCATTCAAGGCAACTGGCCTTACAAAGGCATAAGTAGGTAGCCCAAGTGGTTTACCACTTGAATATCCTGTTACCGGGTTAAGATAACTATAATTTACAATTCGCTGTTGTGCCGGGTTAGCCATATCGTATTCGGTCATTTTTTTTACCCGTACACCACTGGCATACACCTGCTCACCTGTCTGAACATCGTGGTAAACATTAGGTTCATATTCAAAAGTACTGACCTTACCATTTAAATCAGTAACGGTGGTTAAGGCACCGGCAGTTACCGATTGAGGATTTACATCCCGGCTCCGGCCACTTAAACTGTAAGGATAATAAGAAGCCCCAGCTGTATTGTTATACCGGAACCTGTCTACATTCGGGTTGGAAGGATTAATGTAGACACTTGGTAAGAGGCTGTTTGAAGTATTGGCATCATAATACCCCCAGCGGTCTAATTGCTTGGAAGAGGAGTCGGGTAGCGTTGTAAACCACTCGTAGTTAGCCGTTGTAACACCCTCATAATTAAATGTCAGGTTAATCGGGCTATCTTCTCCTGCCAACCCTGCTTTCGATAAAAATGCTCTTCTGTAATTGGCATTGTTTGAAGCTTTTGCATACACATAGCCAAAACCCCAGGTCTTGGCACGTTCCGAAATGCTAAGTAGTAAGGGCATTTGTGTATCACCAGAATATATATAGGTAAATTTTATCCTGTCTGTTTTAGTAATCAAGCCATTTACATCATAGTTTATACCAACAATGGAGTAATTAGGGTGAAATTCGTCTATTTCAAACTGACTGGTCTTTGTATTGGTATTACCAATGTAAAACTCGTATGCATTGCGGCTATACTTATTATATTGATCAATAACACTATAAGTAAATAAAACTTTGTTATTACCATCTGTAATTTTGGTTAAATACCAGGTTCTGTTAAAATTTATTCTGGTCTGGTATTTATCATATATTCCTTTAAAAAACTGGATATTAGATGCATTTTTTGAAGTACTTTTTCTTGAACTACTCTCTGCCAGTTCAAAATCATAAATCAGACCATCGTCTTTAATAATTCTGAAAGATTTAATACCACTGCCGTAAGGATCCAGGACATAACTGATCTTAATATCCTTGTAAGGAATGGTTCTGGGCGTTCTATTGGAATCAAAAATTACTTTACACGAAAGTCCGGGTAAATTAACATGAAAAATATCGGGTTCAGTATCTGAAAGACCAGCGAGATTAGCCGACATATAACCAAGATCAGCAAGTTCATCAGAACAGGTTAAAGGATTGTTATCATTTAAAATGTTAAAGGATGAAATGGCAGCGCCGTTGTTGTTGTATAACCAACCCCTGTTACCGGTTGCAAGGTCGTCTGGTAAATCTCTCAATTCTCTGCTGATGCTGCCGCCTGCATTCAGGTACCAGCCCATTCCTACAGAACCTTCTACATCTTTTGTTCTGACACCATTACCTGAATATACAACAGAAACCGGCACGCGGATGCGACCTCTAACAACTTCTGTAATCGGGATGCTAACCATGGAGGCTCCTGTTAAATGATCGACCCCAACAGACTGGGCATTTAACATACTGGTAGCAAGCAGCTGTAGCAGCAGCAGGGGCAAAAATATTTTTTTCATCATAATTGAAAAAAGCCCCAAATGCAAAAATTGAGTAATAATGAGTTGAGGCGTTAATGGTTTGTTTAGAGGCGCTAAAGTATAAATTTTTTCAAAAATGTAAAATGAAATTGTTCCGAAAACCTGAAATAATAGTATTTTCCCCTATAAAAGAAGCAATGCATAAAGTATAAAATGCTTAAAGATGTTTTTAGGTCGTGTTATTGATTTATAAATGCACATCTGTCCATAACCTGAAGGTTTTACTCCTACCTCCGATTCCCTTACCTTTTATACAAAATTGCACATCAATTTCCCAAACAATTACACATATTTGTAAAGAACTGTAAAGTAGTAAAGAAACAATCCCAACTCATTTATGCCCGGAAAAAAGTACCAGATTATAGAAAGAATCGATGATGAACAATTGCAGGCCCTTGGCGAAGAACTGGAAGGGATTGAATTCAGGCAAAGTGTTCTGACTGGTTTAAGGGATAAAAATTTTATCGATTGTCGCTTCGTTTCCTGCAATTTAAGTAATGCTTTCCTTACCAAAAGCAAGTTACAGGACGTGGCCTTTAAAGATTGTAAACTGGTGGGCATTAATTTTTTCGAAACCCTGGATTTTGGCTTTTTGGTCGAATTTGATAACTGCCTGCTGGATTATGCCAGTTTTGACAAGAAAAAGCTTTCTAAAAGCGTCTTTTTAAATTGCCGGATGCATGGCGTAAACTTTGTACAGACCGATCTTTCCAAAGCAAGCATGCAAAATTGCGATCTGTTAAGGGCTGTATTTGAAAATACGAATATCAGCGGAATAGATTTTACCAGCAACTATAATTTTAACATAGACCCTTCCATTAACCTGGTAAAAAAAACACAGTTTTCTTCGAGCCAGCTGGCAGGTTTGTTAACCCGTTTTGATCTGATTATTCATTAACAATTATTTGTATATATTTGTAAAGAACTGTAAACCAAAAAGAAGAAATTCACATCCCTCTCATACACAACATCTAACAAAAACTAAAAAGGCTGTATCACTCCCCGGTGAGCAGCCTTTTAGCATACATAAACCGGGGTCTGTTCTGCAACAGACAATCCCATCATTTTAAATCAGGCTTCATCCATCCAGCTCATCGCCTGGATCTGCCAGCGTCCGCCTGTTTTAATGTACTGAAACATTTTATGTCCGCGGCCTTTGTAAATCTCTCCATTCAAAATACCGGCTTTGTGGTAAACCGAATGGCGCTGGGCCAGCAGTCCGAAAACATGGGTCTCATGCATCAGCTCTTCTTCTGTAAAATCTGTTAACAGACCCTTGCTAAGCAGTTCCTGCCGGGGTTCAATGAAACTTTGCAGGTTATAAACCCGTACATCGGGTGCATCTGCCTTAATAATTACACAAGTCTCTATACACAATTTGTAAATATTAGGGAGTCCCACAACCGGGTTGTTTTTATTTGAAAACAGGTTGTAAAAGTTTGTTGTAAGCGTATGGAGGTGGAATAAATCGGCTGTTAGTCTAAATACCTGCACAACCCCTTCAGGCCGTATAAGTTCTTGCTGAAAAACAAAGCCTAACTTTTTTATGAGTTTAACCGACTTTTCATTTTGTGGTAAAACAGTAGCCAGTACCTGTGCCGCCTCATCTTTAAATATTACAGCATCTAAAATGGATTTTACCGCTTCGCAGGCAAGTCCCTTACCCTCATAACGTGGCAAAAAAGCAAAACCAACATCCGGCAGTTCAAGCTCATCTCTTTTAATATACGTTACAATACCAGCAGCTTCCCCGGTATCGCGGCTGGTAACCACCCAATAGGTAACCTGCACATCGCTGTTAATTTTTTCAATGTACTGCAACGCATCGCTGGTTGTGTAAACGTTCCGATTACCGATAAAGCGCAGCCATCCGTCGCTGTTAACCAGCTCACAGATAAAAGCAGCATGTGTATAATCCAGGCCAGAGAGAGAAAGACGTGGGGTTTCGATGTTCAAGATGTTTAAAACCGGAGATGATTTAATGGAATACCTGAACAGGTATTCAAAAACCATATCCGGAACTTAAAGCAGTGGAAACAGATATAACTACCCCCGCTATAGAAAGAAATTAAATTCCGGATATGGGTATTTTTTATTTAACAGATACCGGTACCGATACCCGGTCCCAGTCTAAGCTGAAACCTTTATTGGTAATGCGGTAAACCAATGCTTCCTGCACCTGTTTCAATGCTACAGGTTTTACCTCTACACGCAACTGATCTTTTGCCTGCTCGTATTTAAATGCGCCCCATTGTGCAGCATCTTTGTTAAAGATCGCTGTCCAGGTACCTTTTTCTCTCGGAATCAGGAAAAAGCTGTATTTACCTTTTGGCAAGGTTTTTCCTTCTACCTGCAGGTCTTTATCTGTTTCAATGGTAGTGGCTTCGTTTGCTCCTGCGCGCCATACCTTATCGTAGGCTTCCAGGCCACCCCAGATGGTACGCCCTTTTACCGAAGGACTGCTGTACTGAATGGTAATGTTGGCATTGTTAATTTTTCCGGTGGCGGTTGCTGCCGGACTTGCTTTGGGCTTGGCATCCTGTGCCCAGGCACTTACCGAAAGGGTTAGTACGGTAAATACCAGCGCCATTGATTTTAGAGTTGTTTTCATCGTGATAAATTTATGTTAAGGTTTTAAAAGACTTCTTCCTGCTAAATTAATTATTTTTATTCGCTTAAAGCTTTTGTTTCTGTGGGTTTATAAAATAACCGGAGCATGCAGGCAAACGCAATGACCCCTGCTACGCCCACAACGTTTAGCCATAGAAAGGAAACAATGTTTAACCAGTATACCGCAATAACCGCACATTCGGCAAGGATGGCAGCTGTAAAAACCAGCGAACCGTTTATCTTTTTAAAATAAAAGGCTACCAGGAAAATACCGAGAATGGGGCCGTAAAAAAGCGAACCCAGTATGTTTACCGCTTCAATTAGCGACCCCATCTGCGTAGCAAACATGGCTACTGCAATGGAAAAAAGACCCCAGCCCAGGGTATGCAACCGGCCATACCGCAATTCAGTTAAGGAATCGGGTGTATCTTTTTTAAAAATAAGGTGAATATCTTTTAATGAAGAAGCGGCCAGAGAATTTAAAGCAGCCGAAATGGAACCCCAGCTGGCCAGAAAAATAACCGCAAAAAGCAACCCGATCATCCCTTTAGGCAAGGTATTTTTAACGAAATACAGAAATATATAATTGGTATCTGTCCGTTCGGCATTGTAGTTAACCTTGTTAATGGCCGCTTCCACCTCGCCATGCAACACGTTAACTTCTGTTTGCGTGTTTTTAAAAGCAGCAATCGTTTTTTCCAGGTCAGCTGATTCTTGTTTTTTCCCGGCTAAAATCTGCTGCGCCTGCGTGTTGAGCTGTTGCTGCAAACGCTGGTGTTCTTTTTCAAAAACAGCCGCCTGCGCCGGATTCCCGTCTTTCAGGTACTGAAACGAACGTTCGTTAAAATAAACAGGGGCCGGTTTTAAAGAAAAAAATACAAACAGCAAGGCCCCGATTAACAGGATGGCAAACTGCATGGGAATTTTAACCAGTCCGTTTAATAAAAGGCCCATCCTGCCTGTGCTGGTATCTTTTGCGGTTATGTAACGGCCAACCTGACTCTGATCTGTACCGAAATAAGACAAGGCGAGGAAAAACCCACCAAAAAGGCCGCTCCAGATGTTGTATTTATCTTTCCAGTCGAAATCTGTTGTAATAACATTTAAGCGGCCCGATTTACCGGCCAGGTACAAGGCATCGCTCAAACCAGCGCCGTAAGGCATGCTCTGCACCAGCAGATAGCCGGCAAAAGCCATGGTAGCCAATATAATCAGGAACTGAATTTTTTGTGTATGCGCCACCGCCTTTGCACCGCCTATATAAGTATAAATAAGCAAAATGCCCCCGGTAAGCACATTGGTAAGATAAATATTCCAGTTTAAAACACTCGATAGAATGATACTCGGTGCATAAATACTAATGCCTGTAGAAAGTCCGCGCGAAAACAGGAAAAGCAAAGCAGTTAATACCCGTGTTCTTTTATCAAAACGTTGCTCCAGAAACTCGTATGCTGTATATACCCGAAGGCGCTGAAAAATCGGGATAAAGGTTATACTAATC
>JASLGV010000227.1 GCA_030149995.1 Pedobacter sp. | reverse complement strand
GATTATAACCACGAAGACCTGAAACGGATAATGTGGGTAAATACGAAGGAAATCCCTAACAACGGGAAAGATGATGATAAAAATGGCTATATAGATGATATCCACGGATGGAATTTTATTGGTGGCGCCAAGGGTTCTGTTGACCATGAAACCCTCGAACTAACCCGCCTGATTAGAAGAGATGCAGCCAGATTTTCGTCTGTAACCGATCAGACTGTAGCCGAAAAAGATAAAAAAGATTATGAAGTTTTTAAAGCTCGTCGTGCTGATCTGGAAAAACAATTGGGTGAGGCACGTGCGAATTTAGCTGGCTATACGAACTTTAAAAACGCCATCGATGCCTTTGTTAAAAAAGTAGGTAAAACCAATCCAACAGCAGAAGATATTGCAAATTATAAACCTGCCAACCAATATGAACAACGTGTTCAGGATGCTTTGTTAGAGCCACTAAAAGAGATGAGCTTTGAAGCGTTTTACAATGACCAGGTATTAGATGGCCTCAAATATTTTGGCGATCAGGTAAATTACAATCTAAACCTCGACTATGATCCGCGGAGCATTGTTGGAGATGATCCGAACAACAGCAAGGAAAGATTTTATGGTAACAACGATGTAACCGGACCAGATGCATCACACGGAACGCACGTTGCCGGTATTATTGCGGCCGACCGTACCAATGATTTAGGTATTAAAGGTGTGGCGGATAATGTAGCAATTATGGCCGTTCGTTGTACACCTAATGGTGATGAACGTGATAAAGATGTGGCCAATGCCATCCGCTATGCGGTAGATAATGGTGCTAAGATCATTAACATGAGTTTTGGCAAAGCATATAGCTGGGATAAAGCCATTGTAGACGAGGCCGTAAAATATGCGGTATCTAAAGATGTATTGCTTGTTCATGCAGCTGGTAACGACAATAAAGATCTTGAATCTGAAGACAATTTTCCAACCAGTAAATATT
This sequence comes from Pedobacter sp., assembly GCA_030149995.1. Lineage (GTDB taxonomy): Bacteria > Bacteroidota > Bacteroidia > Sphingobacteriales > Sphingobacteriaceae > Pedobacter. The sequence goes on along the minus strand of JASLGV010000227.1, from coordinate 3,806 downwards.
TAGATGGTACAGTTGCTGCTTCGTGGATTACCGTTGGCGCTTCTGGTCCTACGGATGATGAAACACTGAAAGCAAGTTTTTCTAATTTTGGTAAAACCCAGGTAGATGTTTTTGCTCCGGGTGTAAAAATTAATTCGACCGTTCCGGGTTCAAAATATAAACTTGAAAACGGCACCAGTATGGCTGCTCCGGTTGTAGCTGGTTTAGCGGCACTGATCCGTTCTTATTACCCTAAATTAACGGCTGTACAGGTGAAAGAAATTATTATGAAATCTGTTACAAAGGTAAACCACAATGTAACCTATAAAAAAGGTAAGGAAGAAGAAGAAGGTGCTGAGGTTTCTGTACCTTTTGCAGATTTGTGTGTTAGTGGTGGTATTGTAAATGCATACAATGCTTTAAAACTTGCTGCAACTTATAAATAAGAATATTTTATATTTTTATCAGGCCGGTTTCAACTCATGAAACCGGCTTTTTTATTTAAGATCAAAATACTTTCGGACAAATGTAAGCTTTTGAAACCTGCCCGAAGCTGAGCCCCAGACTTATTTCCTGGGTACCGATTTGTCCTGACCCCAACTTGCTGGTTACATAATCATAAGAATAGCCAATCCTGAGTTTTTCGTTGATGTAAAACTGAACAATACCAGAAATGGAATTCCGCTTGCTTCCGGTAAAATTCTGATCCTGTTTTTTCCAAACATTAAAACCGGTACGAAACGAGCCACCCAGCCATATTTTATCATTTAAAATTGCCATTACATTTATGTCGGTACTTGTTGGTCCTTTAAAGTCGTCTTTTACAAGCAAACTCCCCCTTAACCTGAACTGGCTGGACACGTTGATAAGTCCGCCGGTAATAAAGTAAGCATGCCGGCCTCTTACAATATTAAGTGACTCTGAATTGCTGAATGTAGAACCTGATAAAGCATCCATCAAAGAAGCCCCTGCATAAAAATAATCAGAGCTGTAATAAACGCCCATGCGTATATCTGGCGAAAAACTGCTGATGTTGTTTACAGGCAGGGAAGTATCGTCGGGATCAAAAGTAGTAAGGATCTGTCCATTTAAGCTATGCTGGGCAAACCCTACGCCTACACCAAAACACAACCTTCTCACCTCATCCTGATCCAGCGGCAAACGATAGGCATAATTAAACGTAGCTGAATTGGTTGATTGAGGTCCTACTTTATCACTGGTAACCTGTATTCCAATACCATTTTTACGATTTAAAGGATCAACAATTCCATCTATAGAAGCCGAAGCTGTACGCGGCGCTCCTTCCATCCCAACCCATTGTGCTCTTAAAGCAACCTGGGCAAACCATTCTTCCTTATAACCTGCATACGCCGGGTTAACACTTAAACTATTAAATATATATTGCGAAAACTGAATGTTCTGCTGTGCATACAGTTTTGTAAAAAATAAGCTGTTTAACAAACAAAATGCGATCAATAACCTTCCTAATTTCATCTTATAATCCCTCCATTATTTATCTTTTTAGCAATAGCCAGCTTTTGTGATATTTAACAATTGATCCTTTCTTTAATTTGAGTACATAGAAATAGGTACCTTCATTTAAGCCGGATCCATCCCATTCTCCTTTATAATTACTGTTTCTGTAAACTTCATCGCCCCAGCGATTATAGATGGATATTTCTGCCGAGTCGTACAGTTCCATGTCTTTAATCTTGAATGTATCGTTCTTCCCGTCGCCATTTGGCGTGAAAGTATTTTTGATTTCAACATCTGGTGGTTCTATGGCGATGGTTACCACCGCAACGTTGCTTTTTAAGCCTTTTATATCCGCCATCTGATATGTAAACTTATCAATACCAACAAATCTTTTTGCCGGTATATAGGTTACGCTTCCATTTCTGTTTACCACCACATTTCCATTTTGCGGTTCACTTTTAATTTCTATACTTTCGGGATTTAAGGCAAAAAAGGCTTTGCGGTCATTGTCCAGTATGCGTATTTCAACCTCCTGATCTACTTTGGTTGTTGCATAATCATTTACGGCTTCCGGATATTTTATAATCTCCAGTTCGGTTGGGCGATCGTCAGATTCAGATACCCCTGAAACATCCGTTACTTTCCGGCCTGTTTGTGTATATCCGGTTGCCAAAGCTGTATTTATCACTTTACCGGCGTCTATGTCTGCTTGTGTAATTTCGTAATCGGCTGTAACCGTTATCGATTCTCCCGGTTTCAGAACAGTTGATCGCAATGCCGGTTGTTTCTGAAGTTTTTCATCATACAGAACCAGATCCTTAACAGTTACATTACCGCGGTTGCTTATTTTAAATGTATAGGTAATGCTGCTGAAATTTTTATTAACAATTCCGGTTTTAACCAGTGTAATAGACGGATTTACCAATATGTCTACCGTTGCTGTTGCTGATTTAGGAGTTGGCTGCTCAGTTGTAACAACAGTGGCCGTATTTAAAATTACACCGGAACCAGCACTTGGTTTTCCCTCCTGATCTAAATCATTTTGCGTAACGATATAGCTGCCTTTGTAAATCCAGGTTTCACCTTGCTCTAAAATCTTATTGCCGTTATCACCACCTGATAAGTTAAGATAACCACCTGCAAGCGGATCATTTACCTTAACATCGTGGTGACTCATGGTTCCTTTATTTTCTACAGTTATGGTATAAGTAATCTTATCACCTACTTTAGAAACATTTGCCCTGTCGGCCGTTTTGGTTAGCTGAAGATCTGAACAGGCAGGTACTTTAACCCGGATCATAAATGGATTCCCTTTACAACCACCTGCTACAGATGTTGGTGTTACAATATATTCTACAACTTGCTCTGTACTTAAGGTATTAATCAAGGTGGCATTGATAACAGAACCACTGCCGTTAACGGCACCTTTTACGCCGGCATTAACTGTACCAACTGTCCAGCTAAAGCCCGATGAAACGGCATTACCACCACGTTGCAGATTATTAACATTACCCTGTAAATCGTATGAGAAAGAATTTTGATTACAGCTTAGCGAAAGAACTTCATCGTTGAAACCAACCGGTAAAGGATTGATTTTAACCGTTACCTTTTCAGATATTGGACTCTTACAGCCATGAGGACTGGTAACCATAACGGTGTACTCACCGGCTTTGGTTGCACTGTAAGTTTGACCAGTTGCACCCGGAATCAGTACGCCGTCTAAGTACCACTGGTTGCCAGCGATTGCACTGGAAGTCAGCAGTACCGAACCACCTTCGCAGGTACTGTTTACACCACCTGTTAAACTGATCGTAGGTTGCGAAGGAATCTCATAAATCGTAACCGTTTGACCGGCTGAAACCGGACTTACGCAGTTGTGCTCGCTGGTTACCACAACTGTGTAACTACCGCTTTTCGTAGCACTGTATGTTGATGAAGTTGCACCCGGGATCAACACCCCGTCTAAGTACCACTGGTTGCCAGCAGTTGAGCTGGAAGTCAGCAGTACTGAGCCACCCTCGCAGGTACTGTTCACACCGCCTGTTAAACTGATCGTAGGTTGCGAAGGAATCTCGTATATCGTAACTTGCTGCGAAGCTGAAACCGGACTTACGCAGTTATGCTCACTTGTTGCCACAACTGTATAGGAACCGCTTTTCGTAGCACTGTATGTTTGTGAAGTTGCACCCGGGATCAGTACGCCGTCTAAATACCACTGGTTACCAGTCAAAGCATTGGAAGTTAATAATACCGAACCACCCTCGCAGGTACTGTTGATGCCGCCTGTTAAACTGATCGTAGGTTGTGCAGGAATCTCATAAATCGTAACCGTTTGACCAGCTGAAACCGGA
>JASLGV010000220.1 GCA_030149995.1 Pedobacter sp. | reverse complement strand
TAAGGGATTTCTGCATAGGTAAGAACCAGTGTTACGGCATCATCCCAGGGAAGCTTACTTTTAGGTGAATAAACCGCAATTTTAGGTGTTTTTTCCAGCTTAACCATCTCCATGTTTACCGAAGGATCGCTGATCTCATTTAAGAGATTGCTCACCTTGGCATCGGGCATTACTTCGAAAGATACGCCCCTGATTTTACATTCATCTTCAACAGCTTTGTTGTATTTAATTAGAAAACTGCCTCCACGGTAATTTAACAACCAGTCTACCTCCGCTTGTTTGCTGATGCTCCAGTAAGCAATGCCATATGCTTTCAGGTGATTTTTCTGGTCTTCATCCATATAAATAAGCAATGAAGATGCTCTTGCCGCCAGGCCCGCAAATAAACAAATGATAAAAACGATGTATTTTTTATTCAAGGTCATGTTTTCTTATAACTAAATTAAGCCCTTTAAATTGCCCGGATGAATTAAATAATCAGCAGCAGGTAACATTAGAAGCGGGTTTTAAAATTAAATATGCACCGGCAAACGGCAATATTTATAATATAAAATTTAAACAGTTACTAAGTTATACAAATTTGCTATTTTTGCGGTTTGCGTAAACAGGTTTGTTTACTTTCACAACAAATAAAAATACCGATTAATATTGATATGAGTAAAGCAATAATAAAAACAGAAAAAGGTGATATGACTGTATCGTTTTACGATAACGACGCACCTAAAACCGTTGAAAACTTTAAGAAATTAGCCAAAGAAGGTTTTTATAATGGTGTAACTTTCCACCGTGTAATTCCTGATTTTGTTGTTCAGGCAGGTTGCCCAAATTCAAAAGATGCATCTACTGCACATTTGGCTGGAACAGGTGGTCCGGGATATAAAATTGATTGCGAATTAACCGGCGAAAATCAATATCACGATCGTGGTGTATTATCAATGGCACATGCCGGACGTAATACCGGCGGATCGCAGTTTTTTATCTGCCACAGCAGAAACAACACCGCGCATTTAGATCGTAACCACACTTGCTTTGGTAAAGTAATTGAAAATGTTGATTTAGTTGATGACATCCGTCAGGGCGATCGCATTTTAGGAATTGAAATAATAGAAGATTAATTATAGATTTGAGATAGGAGCAACCGGGGTGATGGTTTTGCCCGCGTTTGTGCTCTCAGATCTTACTTCTCAAATAAAAAAATATGAACTTAAGAGGAATTGTTGCCGTTTCGGGCAGACCAGGTTTGTTTAAACTGGTTGGACAAAATAAAGTTGGATATATCCTGGAGAGCCTGGATGCTCAGAAACTTAAAATCGTTGCCAATATTACCAATACAAAATTAGCTTCGCTGGAAGATATTACGGTATATGGTCAGGATGACGAGATTAAACTGATCAATGTTTTTAACAACATTACCACAAAAGGAAGTACGCCTGATTTGAAGGCCGATACAGCTGAATTAAGAAAATTCTTCCAGGAGGTTGCTCCAGGTCATGACGAAGAAAAAGTATATGCTTCGGATATGAAAAAGATTGTTTCGTGGTATAATTTATTAAAGGATTTACCATTGTTTACAGAAGAAGCACCAGCGGCTCCGGCTGCCGAAGGTGAAACAAAGGTTGCTGAAGAAAAAGCAGAGAAAAAAACAAAGGTTGCGGCTAAAGCAGCAAATGCAAAGGCAACAACGAAAGCATCGGCACCAGCTAAAAAGGCAAGTATGACCAGTAAAAAGGGCGTTTAATTCCTTTTATCAATATAAAAAACACCAGTATTGCTGGTGTTTTTTTTTGCTTTCTTATTTTGGCGGGTAACTAAAACAGATACCACAACAGTACAATAAGTGCCAGTGATATAAGTACACTGATCCATAAATACCGGTTGCTTGCTTTCTGGTTACTTTTAAACCTGTAATCTCTTTTATATTTATCTAATAACATGTGCGTTTTTATTTAAGGATGAATGTTTAAAGCCAATTCCATACATGGCTTTGTTCGTTTAGGCGTGATGATAAGGTTCACCCTTTAAGATGCTGAAACCGCGGTAAAGCTGCTCTACAAAAAAAAGGCGGATCATCTGATGCGAAAAAGTCATATCGGATAAGGAGATAAGCCCATTCGCTCTTTTGTAAATCTGTTCGTCAAAACCATACGGACCTCCAATTATAAAGATCAGGTGTTGCACACTTCCAACCATCTGTTTATTTAGATACGCAGAAAAAGCCGTTGAAGTATACTTTTTGCCCTTCTCATCCAGCAAAATTACCACATCGCCATTGTTGATGTGTTTAAGCAACAGAAAGGCTTCTTTATTTTTTTGCTGCGCCTCGCTGATGTTTTTTACATTTTTTACATCGGGTAGGGCCACAAAGCTAAAATTAATATAATGCTTTAACCGGTTAATATATTTATCAATCCCCTCTATTAAGTACTTGTTTTCCGTTTTACCAATTGCAATTAAAGTAATCTTCATTAATATTTGCCTATCTTTAAAATTTTAGTCGTTTCAAATATAATGGTAAAAACACAAGAAGAGGTAAAATTAGCATATCGTACACAAATAAATGATTTAGTTGTAAAGATCCAGGAGGCAAAAAAACAAATAGATCACTTTTCTTTAGCAAGGATTGGTCTGTTTTTGGCAGAAGTCTTATTTTTTGTTTTACTCTTACAAACGGATGCAGGTGCGTGGCGCTCAATTGTCCTATTTTTACTGTTGGTACCTGTTGTATTATTCCTCGTTGTTGTTAAAAGGCAACGTAAATTGGAC
>JASLGV010000540.1 GCA_030149995.1 Pedobacter sp. | reverse complement strand
AATTCAAACCCCTATTTTTATGCCTGTGGGGACGGCAGGAACCGTAAAAGCAGTACATCAACGCGAATTAAAACAAGACATCGAAGCCCAGATTATACTGGGAAATACTTATCACCTTTACCTCAGACCAGGTCTCGATACCCTCGAGAAAGCTGGTGGCTTACATAAGTTTATTGGCTGGGACGGTCCCATTTTAACAGATAGTGGTGGTTACCAGGTTTATTCCCTGAGCAAAGTTAGAAAGATAAAAGAAGAAGGCGTAACCTTCCACTCGCATATAGATGGCTCTAAACACCTCTTTACGCCCGAGTATGCCATGGATATACAACGCACCATTGGCGCCGATATTATTATGGCTTTTGATGAGTGTACCCCTTACCCTTGCGATTATACCTACGCAGCAGAGTCGATGAAGATGACCCACCGCTGGTTAAAACGCTGCTGCACACATTTTGATAATACAGAGTCTAAATATGGCTTTGACCAAACCCTTTTCCCGATTGTACAAGGCTCCGTTTACAAGGACCTGCGCGTAAAATCGGCCGAATTTATTGCCAGTATGGGTCGCGAAGGAAATGCCATCGGCGGACTTTCTGTAGGCGAACCTGCCGAAGAAATGTATGCCATGACCGAGCTGGTTTGCAACATCCTGCCTACAGATAAACCACGCTACCTGATGGGCGTTGGAACCCCGGTAAACATCCTCGAAAACATCGCCCTGGGCGTAGATATGTTCGATTGCGTAATGCCAACCCGCAACGCCCGCAACGGCATGCTGTTTACCAAAACCGGCATCATCAACATCCGCAACAAGAAGTGGGAGAACGATTTTTCGCCTATAGAACCCGACAGCGATCTGCACGTAGATCAGGTAACCAGCAAGGCCTATCTACGCCACCTGGTACACAGCAATGAAATGCTTGGTGCACAAATTTCCACCCTTCACAACCTCCATTTTTACCTTTGGCTGGTTAAAGAAGCACGCGAAAAAATTATTACAGGCGAGTTCTACGACTGGAAAAACAAAATGGTAAAAATATTAGGCAACAAACGCTAAACATGAATTTGATCAAAGGCAACTTTAAAATTATAGACCGTTACATTATTGGGAAATACCTCGGTACCTTTATATATACCCTGGCTATTTTTGTAATCATTATTGTTGTCTTTGATCTTTCAGAAAAACTGGACGATTTCTTAAAAAGCGGACTGGGTTTCTGGGGCGTTATTACCAAGTATTATGCAGGTTCCATTCCTTTTTATGTGAACATGCTTTCGCCCCTCATTAACTTTATTGCCGTTATTTTCTTTACCGCTAAAATGGCCGATCAAACAGAGATTGTGCCCATTCTGAGTGGTGGGGTAAGCTTTAACCGCTTCCTGTTCCCTTACTTCATTTCGGCCAGCATTATCTTTGCCGCCAACCTCGTTTCAAACCTGTACATATTGCCGTATACCAATACGCTCAAAAACAAATTTGAGAACAACTACGTGCATTTTAACGACCCCACAACCAAGTCCAACATACACATGAAGCTGGATAACAAAACGTATATCTACATACAAAGCTTCGACAACAAAACCAATACCGGACTTCGGTTTTCACTTGATAATTTTGATGGCGATGTGCTGACCAAAAAGATCGTAGCCGAAAGCATAAAATGGGATTCTCTGAAACACAAATGGCAGCTGGAAAACTATTCCATTCGCCTGGTAAAAGGTTTAAAAGAAACCATGATTTACGGAACCAAACCGAAAGATACAATCCTGGATATGCGTCCGAACGACTTCTCAGCATACGATAATGTGGTACAAAATTTAACCACATCCGAGCTGTCGGAAAAGATCAGGAAAGAAGAAATAAGAGGTACGGGGATTATGAACGATTTAAAATTCGAACAGTATAAACGCTATATACACCCGCTGTCTGCTTATGTATTAACGCTTATTGGTGTGGCCCTCTCCTCACGCAAAGTACGCGGAGGCGTAGGCGTATCGCTTGGTATCGGGATATTCTTAAGCTTTACCTACATTGTGTTCAATCAGTTTGCACAGATGTTCTCTACAAAGGGCGGCTTATCTCCCTTTTTCTCGGTATTAACACCCACTATTTTCTTTACCTTACTTGGCCTTTACCTGCTAAAAAAGGCACCTAAATAAAGATGAAACCTGTACAAAAAAATCTCCTCATTCTTCACTTAACTGTGTTTGTATGGGGCTTTACCGGCGTGCTCGGAAAAGTCATTTCTATTGAAGCCGTACCCATGGTTTGGTACCGCGTACTCATTGCCAGCGTTGCCCTTTTACCCTGGTTTTACTTCAGCAAAACCAGCATCCGCATCAGCAGAAAACAATTCATTCAATTCTTTTTAACCGGCGCAATTGTAGCCATACACTGGATCTTTTTCTTCCACTCCATAAAGGTTTCAACCGTCTCCGTAACATTGGTTTGCTTGTCTTCCTTTACGCTCTTTACTGCCATCCTGGAACCGCTTATCAAGAAGCATCCCATACGCCTGTCCGATATCCTGGCAGGCCTTCTGATTATTGCCGGCATCTACACCATTTTCAAATTTGAGTCGCAATATACAGCCGGTATTGTATTCGGTTTGCTTGCCGCAGTAGCCTCCAGTTTGTTCTCAATTATCAACTCAACTTTTGTTCAGAAAAGCGAACCCGCCATCATCGGGTTCTACGAATTAATAGGTGGTTTATGCTGGATAACCCTTTATCGTTTGTACGACGGTTCACTCCTGCACACGCACTTCAACCTGTCTCTGAACAACTGGATATACTTATTGATATTGGGTACTTTTTGCACCGCTGCCGCCTATGTTGCAGGTGTATCTGTAATGCGCACACTGAGTGCTTTCAGGGTAGCCCTGATTACGAATTTAGAACCCGTTTACGGCATCGTTCTGGCCTATCTTTTCTTTAAAGACAAAGAGCAAATGACTGGTGGATTTTACATCGGCGCATGTATAATTCTGGCCACCGTTTTTCTCTATCCGGTATACCAGAAAAGAAGATCTAAATGGTAGAAAAAAGGGCGCTTTAAAAGCGCCCGAAATACCCCAAAACCGCAGCACAAAACCCCACCTCAAAACCGTGTAAAAACACCCGGCAAACCCTGCCTGAAATGCAGAAAACATGTGCCGTTTAAATCACTCAAAACAAGTTATTACCTACCATAAAAATTGGGCAGAATGGCACCCGGCCAGCACCTTCAAACAGCACCATTAACCCCCTAAAATTATTATAAAAAAACAGGAGAAAGCAGGCCGTTTCTGAGTAAAAACAATATCCGTTCTTACCAAAGAAAGCCAGCATACCTTTTTTACGCCAGACCTGCCAAGGGCTATAAAAAGTGCCTTTAAAACACTAAAAACGCACAAAATACAATAAATCCATTTTTTTCAATAAAAGCAAAGACTCCGTCCGAAAAAGCCGAATATTGAATTTATAGCGCATTAAAACACCAAAAACACAGCATTTTCACCCTTCAAAAACACTGTTTTTCATACAAAAATGAAAACAGATTAAAGTTTTCAAGAGAAAAAAACGACTGAAATTCAGGCTTAAACCCATCAATTAAGCACCCAAACAAGAAGCAAAAAACAAAAACAGCAACAGAGGCTTGCGCATCTTTCGTGCATGCCCGGGATTAAACAATTAAAATCCGACCAGCACAAATCTTTAAAGAAAGACATTTTGTCATTAAAAATTACAAATCATTTTTAGACCAGAAACCCCCTCATACTTTAAAACTCATTCGTTAAACACCGGATCAAAACACAGATAAACTCCGGGCAAATAGAGTAGACCAGTTAAATATTTACAGAAACAGAGACCCTATTTAAACAACAGATTTACGGGCATTTCTTCAGAATTTCTTATCCCCATCAACATCCGTTTAAAAAGCCGGCCGGGAACACAAAAAATGCCGGTACCAGAAAAAGCATACAAAACTTTTTTTCGCCGATTTTTTTTCAAAGAAAATCGATTAATAAGTGTAATTTAAACCAACATTTAACCGACACTTTGAAGCTGGTAAAAACACAACTTAAGCATACCTAAAAAGGCATTAAAAACACATAAAAACAACATAAATACACCAAACACAAAAACATTTAATTATTTAATAAACAATTAATTAAATAAAATCAAATAAATAAAAAATTGACAACAAAAAACCATCAAACCAAAAATAAAACTAAAAAAATTAGCATTACCACATGTCGAAATATAAAAAGAGATTTAAATATTTATTTATCAGCATATTAACAATATCAACATCAACTATAAATTCACCATTGGTTTTTGGACAAATTTTCAGCGCTGCCCAGAACCCGCTTAGTGTACAATGGCGTTACATTAGCGCAAGCGGCTTTAAAATCATTTATCCGGCAGAACTTGAAAAGGAAGCTCAGCGAATGGCCAATACACTCGGTTATATTTATCCGGCCGTGGGCAGCGGACTCAAACAGCAAAAGGCCTCCATCCCACTCATCCTCCAGAATCAGGGAACCATCGCCAACGGATTTGTACAGCTCGGCCCGAAGAAATCTGAATTCTATTCTACACCTCCTCAGTATTTCGATAGCCAGGACTGGCTCAACAACCTCGCCGTTCACGAGCTGAGGCACGTGGCTCAATTTGACAAATTGACAGGTAATCAAAAAAAGCCTTTTCCTGAACTTGCTTACTTCGCTTACATGGGTGCCGCCATACCGACCTGGTTTTTCGAAGGCGATGCCGTGGTAAACGAAACCGCCCTGACCTACTCGGGTCGTGGCCGGCAGCCAAATTGGATCATGCCTTTCAGGGCCGCTCTTCTGGAAGGAAAAAACTTCTCCTACAGCAAGGCTTATTTCGGATCTGATAAAAGCGTAACACCCGGCTATTATCAAACCGGTTATACAATGGTTGCAAACCTCCGGGAAGCGTACGGAAAATTTATTTCAGACAGCCTGTTAAGCGACATCAGAAAAAGACCTTTAAGGCCTTATCCATTTTCGCAAACGCTCAAAAAAATAACACAAAAAAATACCGGAGATTATTTCCTCTACACACAGAATAAAATCAGGGAAAAATGGCTGGAGCAGGATCAGAAAAATCCACACGATTTTTATCCCGCACTAAATGAAAAAAGCAACATTGAAACCAATTATTTCTTGCCGGTACATTTTAACGAAAATCAGATTTTAGTACTCAAAGAAAGCAAAGCCGAAACGCCGCATTTTGTACTCATCAACAAAGACAAAACAGAAACCAAATTATTCGGGATTGCCTACCAGGAACAACCCTGGTTCAGCTTCCGGAACAACGTGCTGGTTTGGGATGAGATTCATTACGATCCGCGGTACAAACAACGCAGCTACAGCGTCCTCTACAGCTACAACTTTAACAACCGGAAATTTAAAAAACTCAGCAGCAAAAGCAGGCTCTTCTCTCCTGCCCTATCGGGCGATGCCAGTAAAATTGTAGCAGTACAAGCCGGCCTCAACAACAACTTTAACCTGGTTGAAATAGATGCGGGCACCGGTCAGATTTTAAAAACTTATCCCAACCCCGACAACCTGATTCTTCAGACACCAGCTTTCGATAAGTCGGGCAACCGCATTGCCTACATCGGCGTAAGCGAAAAAGGAAAACGCTTATACCTGCTCGAAGCCGGCCAGGCCACCGAGCTGATTGCCGATAGCAGACAACAATTAAGCAGGCCCGTTTTCATGCACAATAAAATTGTTTTCAATGCGCATTACAACGGCATCGACAACTTGTATACAATCGACCCCGAAACAAAAAAAATACAAGCACTCAGTGCGGCGAAATACGGAGCCTTTAATGCCTCTGAAAGTACAGACCAGAAAATTCTTTTTAACGATTACAAAATAAACGGGTACGGGGTTGCCGAAAAAAACTGGGAGGAAAAACCAGTACCGCCAAACAGCTTTGTTGATTTTGCAACCGCCGCCGAAATACAGGAAGGCAACCGCAGTGTTTTCGAACATATTCCCGACAGCACTTTTCAATCCGGCACGTATAAACAGGCGCTCCATCTTTTTAATTTTCACAGCATCGTTCCGGTGGTGGGCAACGAATACATTTACGGACTCGAACTCCAGTCGAACGATCTCTTAAACACCATGAGCCTGTACACCGGCGCCAGATACCACCGCGACCTGAAAAGATTTGAATACACCGCAGATCTCAATTTTAAGACACTCTATCCGGTTTTGAGTGTCTTGTATCGGAACCGACCGAAAAGAACGTTCTACAGAACTAAAAACGGCACACAGCAAGGCGACTGGCGCGAGCAGTATGTAAAGCTCAACGCATCACTACCGCTTTCGTTTAATTCAAGAAATCACAACTTTGCTTTCAGCCTGCGTGCAGCCACCAGTTATACCCAGCGGTACATGCCCGAAAACATGCCGGCCAATTTTATCACAACACTTAAATTCCCGATGGAATACGGTTTCACTTTTAACCACAGCCTTCGCACGGCCACCAGAGATGTTGCACCTAAGTGGGCACAGATTGTAAGGTTCACTTACGACCACCAGCCCTTTGATAAAAATCTTAAAGGACAGGTAACCGCACTCGAAACGTTCTTCTATTTTCCGGGGATTGCCAAAAACCATTCGCTCCTAACCAGCTTCAATTACCAGAAAGCAACAGGTGTAAACCGGTACGCCACCGAAATTTCTACCGTGTATGGCTACAACAACATTCTTGCTAAAAGCCCGCTTAAAAACACCCTGCTTTTAAACTACCGTTTCCCTTTTGCCTACCCCGATCTGGAACTGGGCCCGGTAGCTTACATCCGGAATTTAAGAGGCGGCCTTTTCTGCCACTACGAAAACCTTGGACAGGGAACTAATTTTGGTCAGCCAAAAACCTACGGCTTCGAATTAAACAGCAGCTTAAACATTTTGCGCTATCAGCCTGTTGTAGATCTGGGAGCAAGATTGGTATTTGTTAACAAAATATACAATCAAAATCCGATATTAGAGTTTTCATTTAATTACAGCTTTTAAAAAAATGAGTACAAAAACGATTGTTATAGTTTTACTAACCGCCCTGCTAACAGCCTTCCTGTTTTTAAACAGCGACGAAGTATCTTTTAATTTTATCGTGGTAGATGGTGTTCAGGTTTCCAAACTTTTGGTTATTGGCGTATGCGTAGTGATTGGGTTTATTCTGGGTTTTATAACCGGCCGGCCGCGTAAAACGCTGAGCAGTTACGATGCAGAGATCGAGTCGAAACAACAGGCAGCCAATACTCAAAGCCAGCTGAGCGACGAAGACCGCGATTACATCAACTAACACGGAAGCTCCTTTTTAAGCCCTGAACAGTTCACCTGTCCTTATTCGCCTGAAATAAGGACCCGGCAGTCTGATGCACTGAAGTTCAGACCTGGTTTACCCTAAAACAAACAGTGCTTCCGCTTGCTACTTTCTCCGCTAACCGCCGGCAACAGCCTTAAACAAAAAATGTTCCTGCCGGGTTAACGACAGAAACATTCAAAAAAACAACGGGAAAAATTTTCAATCTGTTTTTGAACGGCAAGGTGGTTCAAAATTCAAAAAATACAGGTCCGTCCGGCTAACTGTTCAAAGCCACCTGAATTTCGCCGTAAAGCAGGCCACTTCCACCGCCATAATGCTGCACAACCTTCAAATCAGATTTCACAGCCTTTAGCTCGCTTCTAAGCCATTTTTCGGCATCAGGTGCAATACCATTACCCAACAGCACCAGATCGGGGCACTGCGCGCGGCAAAATGCGAGCGCTTCTGCCTCTTCGCAAACCGCTACCCCTTTCCATTCGGGTCTTGCATTTAACAACCGCTCCATTACACGGGTAATTTCGGGGTCTTTTCCGATATAAAGTATGGTAACCTGCATGTTTCGATTTATAAATTATATAAAAATATAGCCCGCTAAAACGGGTTTAGCAGGCTATACATCATCTTATTTCAATTCCATTGGCACATCCATCAGCAACACTTCTGTATCTGCGCTGTTGGCTTTAAAGGTAATTTTATCG
>JASLGV010000185.1 GCA_030149995.1 Pedobacter sp. | reverse complement strand
TTGAAAGCTGCGCCCGACTGTTGGTTGGTTAGTACGATAATGCCGAGCTTTATTTCGGGAATAAGGGTAACCTGCGTAACAATTCCCGATAAACCACCGGTATGGGTAGCCTGCAGATAACCGTTTACATCACTTAAAAACCAACCCAGTCCGTAAGCATTAAAATGTGTATTATAGGGAGAACCTCCGTTTATGAGCGTTTGTGGTGTCCAAAGTTCTTTGTGCACGGCCGTGCTGAATAATCTTTTCTCCGGTTTATCGCCATATTTTCCGGTATCGAGCATGGCCAATACCCATTTACTCATATCGGTTACACTCGAATAAATACCACCGGCAGCATTTGCCACTTCTCCAAAGCTCAGCCCCACCGGCAGCAATTTTCCCTCATAGGGAGCATGGCCATCAATCACGTTCGATTTATCTTTTAACCGGTACCAGGAAGCAGCTGTTTTGGTCATGCCCAGCGGACGGATAATCCTGCTTTCAATGAAATCTTCGTAAGAAATACCCGAAACGCGGGCAACCACTTCTCCTGCTACAATGTATAGCAGGTTATCATAATCGTATTTGGTACGAAAGGAAGATACGGGTTTCAAATACCGTAAATTATGAATCAACTGGTTTTTAGTAACAGTTGATGAATCGGGCCAGATCATTAAATCGCCTGCTCCCAGCCCTAACCCGCTGCGGTGGGTCAATAAATCGCGTATGGTAAATTCGTTGGTTACATACGGATCGTACATTTTAAACTCAGGTATTACATCGGTAACCTTGGTATCCCAGCTAATTTTATGCGCATCAACCAGCATACCCAATGAAGCTGCCGTAAAGGCTTTGGTATTAGAGGCCACGCCAAAGAGCGTATTTTCATCAACCTTCAGATTGGTTTTAATGGAGCGAACGCCATAACCTTTTAGATGAATAATTTTACCATCCTTGATAACCGAAACAGCAATGCCGGGTACGTTAAATGTTTGAAGGGTTTTAAGTACCAGACTATCAATCTGCTTCGAATTTAGTGCCTGTGCATGTAAACCCGTTGCAAAAAACAGGATGAAACACCAAACAAGTATTGGCTTTAAAGAGAAAATAGACTTCATAATCTGTGGCTTTGTTTATGATAAAGATAACAAACTTTATCCTACAGATTAACAGGGCTAAACCAGCAGGTTGTTATTTTTATTTTTCGGGCTTATAATCCTTGTGTATAACCAGGAAACTGGCCCTTTCTTCCTTTTTAAAGGGTACATTCCAGTTGCCCTGGTAGGTAATTTTTGTAGGCAGCTTATCTTCTCCGAAATAGCCCATTTCAATATTCATCTGTACATCAAAATCAAAAAGCATGTTGCTGTATTTCATATCAACATACCTGCCCAGAATATTAAAATTACGTTTATCGAAAATGGTTACAAGTTCTTTAATCATAATGCCATTTTTGGTCCACTTGCTTAAATCGGGTTTTACCGAAACTTTAAAGCGATAAACCGGAATGGAATCCAGGTATGTACCACTGGTAAAGCCATAATCGTAATAAGGACGCATACTGGCGGTAAAGATTTCTGTTTTACTGCCAATAAACGGAATGCCTTTTACTGGCCTGCCTGGATTAAAAATGAGTGTTTTTAGCTTATCCTTATAACCTTCGTTGGTGCCGCCCCCCTTCTTCCCATCCATTGGTGCACTTTTAACAAAATCGCTGCTGTAGGCATTCATAAAAATATAATCAAACATTTCTACCGTATACAGCTGGTATTTACCATTCTTTTTATAGAGGCTGCCGGTATCCTGCTTAACCAGGTATTCCATTTTATAATCGCCATGGTTGTTGTGACGTATTTTACGGTAAATACGACCATTAACTTTGTTTTTTTTATCGTAGGTATAAATGCGGTTTTCGGCTATAAACGTATACTTCTTCATATCTCTGAACGATTGATAGAAAGAAGTATCGTTTATAATTTTATTGATAAACATTTCTACGTTCAGGCGTTCGGCTTTAATGTTTACGCTCGAATCGAGTGTAATGGTCTTTAATGTATCGGGGTTAAACCGCTGAATTTCCTGTGCAGAAACAACCGCTACCGAACCAAACAGCAAGAAGGATAATATTAATTTTCTCATTTAAATACAGGTGCCTCCGGGCACATTAGCCATTAATTTTCACGCTTAGGGTTACCTTATCGTTTATGCAAAAACAATGCCCAATAAAAACCGCGCTGCCTTTTAATTACCCAGTTGCTTTAAAGCAATGTAAGCCATTAAACCGGTAGAGATTTTCAGAGCGTCTTCATCAATATCAAACTTAGGTGTATGTACAGAGTGCAGCGTATCTTTTGCCGCATTACCCGTTCCTAAGCGGTAAAAACAAGCATCTGTAACCTGCGAATAGAAAGCAAAATCTTCTGCTGCCATCCAGATATCCAGGTCGATTACATTCTCTTTACCCAGAAAATCTTCTGCGTATCCCCTTACATTGCCGGTTAATTCTTCTTCGTTGATTAAGAAAGGATAACCACGGTGAATATCAAAATCACAGCTTCCGCCCATGCTTTCGGCAATACCTTCGGCCATTTTTTTCATTCTCTTATGTGCTTCGGTACGCCACTCTTCGTTAAGGGTTCTGAAGGTACCTTCAATTTTCACCTCATTCGGGATAATATTGGTTGCCCCCTCGGCAATAACTTTACCAAACGACAATACAGAAGGCAAACGCGGATCTGCATGCCTGCTTACAATCTGCTGCAAGGCAATTAAGATATGAGCGGCAATTAAAACAGGATCTATATTTTGGTGTGGCTGTGCGCCATGGCCACCTTTTCCTTTAACAGTTACATAAAGTTCGTCTGTAGATGCCATGTAAATACCCGAACGGAAACCCACTTTACCGGCATCAATCAATGGCATTACATGCTGTCCAACAATTGCATCCGGCTTAGGATTTTCAAGTACGCCCTCTTTAATCATAATGCTGGCACCTCCGGGCAACAATTCTTCTGCCGGCTGAAAAATCAGCTTAATGGTACCACCAAATTCAGCCTTTAGCTGGTTTAAAATAAAGGCCGAACCCAAAAGAGAGGAGGTGTGTACATCATGACCGCAGGCATGCATTACGCCACTGTTTTTTGAACGGTAAGGTTTATCGCTGATTTCGTGTATTGGCAAGGCATCCATATCGGCTCGCAGCGCAATAACCTGATCGGATGGTTTATCACCTTTAATAAGACCAACCACGCCCGTATTCGCACAATCTGAAAAAGGAATACCCCAGCTGGTTAATTTTTCCTTAACGTATAAAGACGTTTTAAACTCTTTAAAAGATAATTCGGGATTTGCATGTAAATGCTGACGGTATGCCACCACATCGTTAAATATATGTTCGGCTAAATCTTTAATCTTATTTTTGATCATCTGTATTGGTATCTAAATTGGGCGCATTTATTTTTTCCCTGAAAATAAACAGTGTTGGAAACGCTGGTTTAATCTCATTCATAAAGCGCTGTGCATCTAAGCGGCTTCTAAAATCACCTACACGCAAGTAATAATTTGGTTCTTTGTAGGTAATATACGTATTCATTTTAGGATAGCTGTTTTTAAAGCGTGCCTGCTGGTTAAAAATCTCGCGCCGGTCTGAGCCATAAAAAACCTGTACTCTGAAACCAAAAGAAGAAACGATTGCTTTGTTTGTTTTCACTTCGGTTCCGGCCTTATATACTTCGGCACGTCTGGCAATTAAGCTGTCTATCAAAGGATCTTTTACCACCGTTACTTCGCCACGCTGGGCCAGCGATACGCCATAAAACGACATGCACAAAATAAACAATACGATTGTTCTCATCAGCATAAATTTTGTTTTTAACGCTTATGAAGTGTAGCAGATTACCCAACATAAGGGTTTACTTTGCCATACCGTTGGTATAACCACTTCAAAAAACATGGATAACTTTAGTTATAACCAATTTGGCAACATCATTGTTTAAAACAAAGTCAGGCAACTAAACCTGAATACAAACCACTACACTATCCGATGTAAAAATCGGTATTAAAGCTGGGCTATGCAAATTAGAATTACGGAGCAGCTATATATTGCGCTGATTGATGTAGTTTAGAAGCATATCGCGGTAAGACTCACCAATGGGAATTTCGTTGCCTCCAATTACAACATGGTATTTTTTTACGGCTTCTATTTTATCCAAAGAAACAATAAAAGACCGGTGAATCCGCATAAACTCGCTGGAAGCAAGTTTTTCTGTTAAATCTTTCAGATTTATGCGGGTAATAACTGTCTTATCTGGTGCCAGGTGGATCTTTACATAGTCTTTAAGCCCTTCAATATAATTAATATCCGACAACTTAATTTTTACCAGCGAATAACCTGCATTTACAAAAAAGTGGTTTTCAAATGAGGGTTCGGTGAGAACCGGCCGTTGCCGCAGCGTAAACAGGTCAAATGCTTTATTGGCCGCTTCCAGGAAACGATCAAAAGTAACGGGTTTAATCAGGTAATCGACTACACGCAGCTTGAAGGCTTCGAGTGCATGCTGCTCAAAAGCCGTAATCAGGATAATTAAAGGCGGTTTTTCCAGGTGCTGAATAAAATCAAGTCCATTGAGTCCCGGCATTTTAATATCTAAAAAAATCAGATCTATTTTCTGCTCGCGCACCACTTTAAAGGCTTCATTTGCATTTCTGCAGGAAGCAATGTGTTTTAAAAAAGGGATTTTAAAAACGTTATCTTCTATCAGTTCTACAGCGAGTTTCTCGTCGTCTACAACCAGACAATTCATGCTATATCATTTTAATCAGTAAATCGGCCTTAAAGATATCGTGCCGGTTCGAAACATGCAATTCATACCTGCCGGGGTACAGCAGTTCCATCCTGCGCTTTATGTTCTGCAATCCAATGCCCGTGCCTCCCTCCTGCATATCTTTTACCGGGCTTATGTTGTTAAGCACGATGAACTGCAAGGTTCCGTTTCCAGAATTTACCGTTAGAAAAATATCTATAAGGGGTTCTTCGAGCATCGAAATGCCATGTTTAAATGCATTTTCTACAAAAGGAATCAGCAGCATGGGTTCAATCTGGTAAGACTCAAAATTACCACTTATATACATGTTTAGTTTAACCGCATCGCCATACCTCAGCAACTGCAGGTCTATATAATTATGCAGGTATTCCACTTCTGTTTTTAAAAAGATCAGGTTGCCATTCCGTTCGTACAGCATATAACGCATCAGGTTAGACATGTTTATGAGCGAATGTTCAAGCAGGTTTGATTTTTTCCGGGTTAAAGAAACCATGCTGTTTAATACATTAAACATAAAATGGGGACTGATCTGCGACCGCAGGAAATCAAGTTCTGTTTTGAGGTTTGCGTTTTCCCGTTCACTCAGTGCCATCTCGCGCTTATTAAAGCTCAGCAACAGGCAATAACAGTAACTGCATAAAACCGCCGCTGTAAAAAGGGGAAAGCAAAAGTAAAATGGCGTGAACCTCCCGGCCGGCATGGGCCTCATTTCCGGTCCTTCGGGCTTGCTCTTGTACACATCAGTTGTCTTTTCGTGTAAGGGAAAATACCGCGGCTTAGGCATCAGGTATTCCAACAGGAAAGTGAAAGCTACAAAAGCTACAAGCAGACATAAGAAATATTTGATTTTGCCGGAATGAAATTTTAATACCGGCAGGATTAAATAAGCGTGCAGGTAAAAAACAACCAGAATAAGCAGGTTGCGGTAAAAAATTCCCTGAATAAACCCCTCATGCCGGTCGTAAAACTTTTTTCCGGACGGAATTAAGAAAGGAAGCAGGGCAAAAACGGCCCACAATAAAAGTGGAATTAAGGGATAAAACCAGGTATTTAACTTCAACCTTTTAAAGAAGTTACTGGTTTCTACATACGGATTTTTGTAAACACTTATCATTCTTGGCGCAAGGTAATTAAAGTATGGACGCCAAATTTGATTATTAGATTAACCACCCTGTTTTTTGCTATAAACACCTTGTTTATGGCTACAAAATCTAAAAACATACTTTTAAATTCCGGATTGGTAGCAGGAATTGCGTGTATAATCGCATAATGCGGCTTGTATGTCGATATTTTAATTTGCCTGTACGATTTGCCTGTATTTTTAATTCAATTATGATAAAAAAAATACTCATTCCGATCTTTTTAAGTCTTCTTTTAATTTGCCAGGTGCATGCCCAACAACGTTTATTAAGTAAAGTAACAGTTAATGGTTTTTTTACCACCACCATGGATGTTGTATTGGATAGTATTGCCAATAAAAGCAACCTGAAAATTGTTTTCGACCGCGGGCTGGCCACTACGCTGATGGTATCTGAAAGGTTTAACAATGAACCTTTAAACAATGCTTTAAAGATGATTTGCAGGCCATTGGATTTACGCTATTGGGTGGAGCCCGATGGCACCATTTACATTGTAAAAACTCCCGAAGAGGTACGGAGCTTGCAGCAGAAGAGTAAAGCAAGGGCACAAGCCACCGGTCAAATCCGGGTGGTAACCAGCAAAGAAGTAACCGATACGGTTTGGAAGGGAACCGGTAAATTGGTCAATTTTAAAATAAGCGGCCGCATTGTAGACCAGCTAAGCGGCGAATCCCTTCCAGGAGCCGTTATCCGTATTGAAAATACAAACATACGGACCAGCAGCAATGCTGATGGTTATTTCAGTATGAGCAACATTCCTTCAGATACCTGTGTAATTGCTACAAACTATGTTGGCTACCTTCCAGACCGGCTGGCGCTTGCAGGCGTTAGCCCCGGCCAAAGTTTAACCATCCAGCTAAGCGTAGCCCGCAACAGCCTGGAGGAAGTGACCATAAAAGGTAAAAAGAACGACGGCATTATGAGCACAGACAAACGCCGGGTAAGCGTGCTCCAGATTTCACCGGCCAAACTTGCTGAACTACCCAACCTGGGTGAAAAAGATATCCTGCGTTCTTTTCAGCTGATGCCAGGCGTAGGCGCCAGCAACGAATCTTCTTCAGGTGCTTACGTTCGGGGAGGTACCCCCGATCAGAACCTCGTTCTTTTTGATGGTTTTACCGTTTACCAGGTAGACCACCTCTATGGATTTTTCAGTGCTTTTAACAGCAATGCGGTAAAAGATGTACAGCTTTTTAAAGGTGGTTTTTCTGCCAAATATGGCGGACGTCTATCCAGCGTAACAGAAATTACCGGTAAAGAGGGAAGCAAAAAAGACTGGAATGTTGGTGGAGACCTCAGTCTTTTATCGGCCAATATATATTTAGAAACACCTGTAGCCAGCCAGGGTACCTTTTTACTGGCACTGAGAAAATCGTACCAGGGTCCTTTATACAACAAAATCTTTAACCAGTTTAATACCACCAGTACTGTTACCACCGGCGCCGGTGGACGGGGTGGTTTTGGCGGGGCACAGGCTTCCAGCACACCTACCTCTTATTTTTACGATTTAAATGCCAAATACACCTTAAACCTGGGTAAAAAAGATGTACTGGCCTGGAGTATATACCAGGGCGATGATGACCTCGACAACAGCCGAACCATTAACCTGCCTTCCTTTTTAAGCACCAGTACATCCATCAGTCCGAAAACAGTTGATAAAACGACCTATGGAAACCTGGGTTCGAGCATGAAATGGTCCAGACAATGGGATACCAAACTGTATTCAAACACACTTGTTAGTTACTCCACCTATCACAGCGACCGCAACCGGACCAACAGCATTGGCATAACCAACGAAGATGGTACAGAAACAGAAATCAGTACAGGTACCATCGAAAACAACAAACTGAAAGACTGGAGCCTAAAATCTGACTGGGAATTACAGCTTAACAACAAGGTTAAATTTCTTTTTGGCGGATATGGCTCTGCACAGGACGTGGTTTACAAGTATAGTCAGAATGATACCAGTACTCTTATAAACCAGCACAACAAAACCAATATTGCGGCTGCTTATGCAGAAACAGAAATCTCACCCTTCGAAAAATTACAAATTAAAGGCGGCCTTCGGGGAACTTACTATGCAGAAACCGGAAAGAATTATTTTGAACCGCGTTTTTCGGCCTCTTATCTGCTTACAGACCGCTTTACCCTTAAAGCCGCCAGCGGACGGTTTTATCAGTTTATGAACCGCGTGGTACGCGAAGATATCCTATCGGGCAGCCGTGATTTCTGGGTGCTGGCAAATGGCACGTCCATCCCGGTGGGTAGTGCAAATCATTATATAGCGGGTTTTAGCTACGAAACCAATGCTTACCTGTTCGATGTAGAGGGTTATTATAAATCCTTAAACGGTTTAACCGAATACTCGCAACGTTTGAGTGGAAACAGGCGCTTCTCCACACTGGAAGAGCATTTTTACAATGGTAAAGGTTATACAACAGGGGTTGAATTTTTAGCCCAGAAAAAAGCAGGTAAGTATACAGGCTGGTTAAGTTACACACTGGCGATGGCCAGAAATCAGTTTGATGCCTACGGAACAAATTATTATTCAGCCAATCAGGATGCCAGAAACGAATTTAAATCGGTGCACATGTACAAACTAAATAACTGGACCTTTTCAGCCACCTGGATCTTTGCAACCGGCAAACCGTACACGGCACCTATTGCAAGCTATTCAATAGACAATGCAAGTGGCAACCGCCAGACTTACTTAACCATCAGTGGAAAAAATACAGAAAGAATGCCTGCTTACCACCGGCTGGATCTGGCGGCGACACTTGATCTGATTAAAATAGACAGCCGGAAAACGGGAAGCATCAGCTTTTCCCTTTTTAATGTGTACGACAGAACCAATATCTGGTATAAGGAATATACCATTTACAACAACCAGGTAATTACCTCCAACATCAATTACCTGGGTTTAACCCCTAACATTACTTTAAGTTTAAAATGGAAATAAAAAAATACACCCGCAGCTTTCTTTTCGCTTTCTTTATCCTGTGCACATACACCGCCTGTAAAAAAGACGGTGGAGATGCAGACTATGCCAACAGGCCGATAGTAGAAGCCTACCTGATAAGCGGCAAACAGGTAAGCTTTAAGGTATACCAGCAAAAAGGACTGCTTGACACGGCCAGTTACGGCGCACCTATACCGGGATTATCTGTTACCTTTTCGGCCGGTACGAAATCCATCAGCCTAAAAGAGCAACGGCCTGGTGTTTATGTAAGCGATGAAAGCAACCTCGTTGAACCTGGTACGGTTTGTTCTTTTAAATTCAGCTACAACGGAATAGAAATTTCCGGACAAACGAATGTTCCGGATAAGCCGGTTAACCTACAGGCTTCAGCACTTATACAGGCTGTTCCGGTAAGAAATCCCGACTCAGCTCAAAAAACCTTTCATCCGGTAACTTTCAGCTGGAATAATCCTGATAACAGCAACTACTTAATGGTTTTCAAAAACCAGGAAAGGACACCCAACCGCATTGGCGATAGTTTTGGCCGTCGCGATGAATACCGCGATATTGAAGTATATCTGCCACAAACTTCTTTGTTTAAAACCCAGGAACAAACCTTTTCATTTTCCGGTTATTACAACACGTATCTCTACCATGTAAACGCAGAATACAACGCCATATTAAACGGCAGTTCAAACAGCTCTCTGAACCTTACCAATCCGCCCAGCAACATCAAAAATGGCCTGGGAATTTTTACCGCCATGAGTTGCGATTCGCTTGTACTCTATGTATACAAAGATTAGCTTTCTGTTTTCCTTCATAATTACCAAGCCGGCTTCACAGCCGGCATTTTTCAGCAAAAATTAGTCTGTCCCAATACTCTTTAACCCAAACTTTAACAAAAAAAGCCATTTCAGCAGCAGCTGAAATGGCTTTAAGTTTATGAAATACAACGGTGCTTATAAGTTTGCGCCGTGGCAGTTTTTATATTTTTTACCGCTTCCGCACGGACAAGGTTCATTCCGTCCGATGGTTGCCTCCTTGCGAATGGGTTGTTGTGGAACGGCTTCGCGGGTATCGGCAAATTCAACACCTGGTTCCTCTCTTCCAAACTCCTGCTTGGTGGTTTGAAGTTTTGGTTGTTTTTGCGGTGCCGGTGCTTCTCTAACCTGATCTGGCTCTTGTTGTACCGGAATACCTCCTTTATATAAGAAACTTACTACTTCCTTATTAACGGCATTCAGCATGCTTTTAAATAAGTTGAAAGCTTCCATTTTATAAATTACCAATGGATCTTTTTGCTCGTAAACCGCGTTCTGAACCGATTGTTTCAGTTCGTCCATTTCACGTAAGTGCTCTTTCCAGCTATCGTCAATAAGCGCAAGGACAATGGTTTTCTCAAATGAGCGTACCACCTCTTTACCTTTATTTTCAATTGCTTTTTTAAGGTCAACAGCAACCTGGATACCGCGTATACCATCTGTAAATGGCACCACAATTTGCTCAATATGTTCGCCACGCTCCTGGAATACCTGCGATAATACCGGGAACGACTGCTGAACAATCGCATCAGATTTACGTGCGTAGAAAGCTTCTGCTTCTTCAAATAAACGCTCTGTTAGCTGCGTAATATTCGTTGAGTTAAAATCCTTTTCGCTAATACTGGTATCAAAAGAGAAGTTTTTGATAATTTCCAGCTTAAAGCCTTCGTAATTTACTTCTTCTTTATATTCGGTAACAATATCTTCTGCTACATCGAACACCATGTTGTTCATATCTACATCCAAACGCTCGCCAAATAAAGCATTTTTACGTTTAGCGTAGATCACAGTTCTCTGAGAGTTCATTACATCATCGTACTCCAATAAACGCTTACGGATACCAAAGTTGTTTTCTTCAACTTTTTTCTGTGCACGCTCAATAGATTTGGTAATCATAGAATGCTGAATCACTTCACCATCTTCAATTCCCATACGAACCATAATGCTCGAGATTCTTTCAGAACCAAATAAACGCATTAAGTTATCTTCCAGTGAAACGAAGAACTGAGAAGAACCCGGGTCACCCTGACGACCAGCACGACCGCGTAACTGTCTGTCTACACGACGAGACTCGTGACGCTCCGTACCAACGATTGCCAAACCTCCGGCTTCTTTAACACCCGGGCCTAATTTAATATCGGTACCACGTCCGGCCATGTTCGTTGCAATGGTAACAGTTCCTGCCTGTCCTGCTTCGGCAACAATATCGGCTTCTTTCTGGTGCATCTTAGCATTCAGTACGTTGTGTTTAATACCACGTAATTTCAGCATCCGGCTCAGTAATTCCGAAATCTCTACAGAGGTTGTACCTACCAGTACCGGACGTCCGGCTTCTGTTAGTTTTACAATTTCGTCTGCTACTGCATTGTATTTTTCACGAACCGTACGGTAAACATAATCCTGTTCGTCTTTTCTTGAAATAATTCTGTTGGTTGGAATTTCTACTACATCTAATTTATAGATCGACCAGAATTCGCCGGCTTCCGTTGTTGCAGTACCCGTCATACCGCAAAGTTTATGGTACATACGGAAATAATTTTGCAGGGTTACCGTTGCATACGTTTGTGTAGCATCTTCTACCTTTACATTTTCTTTCGCCTCAATTGCCTGGTGTAAACCATCTGAGTAACGACGGCCATCCATAATACGACCGGTCTGCTCATCTACAATTTTAATTTTGCCTTCATCAATGATGTATTCTACATCAATTTCGAATAAGGTATAGGCTTTTAACAACTGGTTTACCGAGTGAATACGCTCTGCTTTTACAGAGTAATCGCGCATCAACGCATCTTTTTTCGAAATTTTCTCTTCATTAGGCAACGAAGATTTTTCGATTTCGGCAATCTCAGTACCTACATCCGGAAGCACAAAAAACTGTGCATCTTCGCCCGATTGGGTAATCAGTTCTATACCTTTTTCAGTCAGCTCTACCTGGTTATTTTTTTCATCAATATAAAAGAATAGCTCTGAATCTACTTTCGGCATGTTCTTAGACTGATCTGCCATGTAGTGATTTTCTGTTTTTAACAAAAGCTGGCGTACACCACCTTCACTTAAAAACTTAATAAGGGCTTTATTTTTTGGTAAACCGCGGTGTGCGCGTAACAAAGCCAGTCCGCCTTCGCCTTCCTCGGTTCCGGTATTACCGGCATTGATTAATTTCTTGGCTTCATTCAGGGCCTGGGTTACATAAGCTTTCTGTGCATTTACCAAACGCTCAATGCGTGGTTTCAGCTCATAAAATTCGTGCTGATCTCCGAAAGGAATCGGACCTGAGATGATTAAAGGTGTACGGGCATCATCAATTAAAACGGAATCGACCTCATCCACCATCGCAAAATGCAGCTTACGCTGTACAAGCTGATCTGGTGTTTGCGACATATTGTCACGCAGGTAATCAAAACCAAACTCGTTGTTGGTACCATACGTAATATCTGCTGCATAAGCCTTTCTTCTTTCTTCAGAGTTGGGCTCATGTTTATCAATACAATCTACGCTTAATCCGTGGAATTCAAATAATGGACCATTCCACTCACTATCACGACGTGCCAGGTAATCATTCACCGTTACAACGTGTACTCCCTGTCCGGCCAGTGCATTTAAATAAGATGGCAAGGTACTTACCAGTGTTTTACCCTCACCAGTGGCCATTTCGGCAATTTTACCACTGTGCAGAACAATACCACCAATTAACTGTACATCATAGTGCACCATATTCCAAACCACTTCGGTTCCGGCGGCATCCCATCTGTTTGCCCATTGTGCTTTATCGCCAACAATTTTAACATTGCTTTTACGTGCAGCATAATCGCGGTCAAACTGTGTAGCCGTTACTTCCAGGTAATCGTTTTCACTTAAACGGCGTGAGGTTTCCTTCACAACAGCAAAAGCTTCCGGTAAAATTTCCAGTAATATTTTTTCTAATTCTTTATCGCGCTCTTTTCCCAAAGCATCCACCTCATCATAAAGGGCTGTTTTTTGGTGCAAGTCAAGTTCCTGGCTTTCGGCTTCACTTTTTAAGGCTGCAATTTTATCATCGATATCTTTCAGGAAGGCCGATATTCTGTCTTTAAATTCTATCGTTTTAGCCCGCAACTCATCATTGCTGATGGAAGATAACTTTGCGTATTCTTCATTTATTTTAACAACCAGCGGCTGTATTCCCTTTATATCTCTTTCTGATTTACTTCCGAAAATCTTGGCTAAAAATCCTAACATTATATTTTGAATCGTATTTTATTTATTAAAAATTAGTGAGTTACAACAACCACGCCATTGATTTCTGTAAGTCAATTTGGCAGCGGCCTGTATAAAAAAGAGGCGGATTTTATTCAAAATCCTTTAAAGAAAATCGTTAAGGACTGTTGTTCTTAGGCTTTTTCCTGATGGTCAAATCAGCAACAAGCTGATTTTCGTTCACATATTTTATAACTTGTAACTGGGGCTGGGTGCCCATTAAAGCAAGCCGGCTGTAAGACAGCAAATATGGATTGCGGTGCACATTAAGCTGAACCGCTGTTTTGTCTACAGCTTCTACACCAATGTTATGTTCGCTACAATATTCATTTAACATCCTTAGCCCTTCAACACGTTCGGCACGCGCCAAATGTGTTAAGCTAAAAAATACAAGAGATATGGTAACCAGGTGTTTCATTAATACCGGCAAAGCTAATTTTAATCTTTTACAAAAAGAAATTGATTGCTGCAAAAAAATACGTCTTATTTTTAATGCCTGTGCAAAAAATAAATTTATTGGGTTTTATACCTTATTTAAATACCACTTCTGTTGCACCATATCCAAATTTTTCTTTCCGGGCATCCATATAGGTTTTAACATGTGGATTTTTACTAATCAGCTTGTGTATTTTATCTCTCAAGGTGCCGTTTCCGGTACCATGAATGAAAATAATTTTATCAAAATGATGTACAATGGCCGCATCCAGTGCTTGTTGAAAGTGATGAAGCTGGATTTGCAACATTTCATCAGCTTCCAGAAAATGATGATCGTCTCTGAGCTTTTCAATGTGCAGATCAATCTCTTTTTCCGGTGCATTTACGGTTTTCTTTTCTGCTGCCGATTTATAAAAGCTCTCTTTTAACTTTTGCGCATCAATAACCGGTAACTGTTCATCCAATCGGATGATCCAGCCTTTTTGTTTTAAAAAGGGTAAATCTTTTTGTTCTGTACTAAAGTCCTTTGCCTTGAATTTCTTACGGATAACCAACGGATCGGCAGGTTTTACATTGCCCTTGTTAAAACTCAACAACTGAAAGTTAAACTCAGGCCATATATCCAGGTCGGCCAGGTTCAGGGAGTGGATTAAAATACTTGCTCCAGGCTCCGCAACACCATAATAAATACCAGCATAAACATCCTTTCTTTCTGTATGTAAACTCAGCAGCAATACATTTGCTGTTTGATTCTGGAAGTGAAAATGAACCACACTGCCTGCTTTCTGGTCGTTTGCCACATACAGATAAATACCAGATTCTACCTTATTAACAGCAGGTGCGTTTACCACGATGGGTTTGGGTGCATCAGCCTCTTCCTGCTGTACGCCGTGGCCATGTACCGATGTTAAATTACTTACAGCCACCGGAATTTCAAAGCCATCCTCATCTGTAACCCCTAATGTTTGTGCGTCAATTACGCGCGTTACATATCCTTCGCGTTTTTCATCTACAAAACGTACAAAATCACCCAGTTTAAATTTCATAGCTAATTATTTTTTAGATCATTGCTTACCCCTTTTTCAGCAGGTAGCAAGAGTATACATGTGTTGGTTTCTGATCTGGCATTTGCCAGATCTATTTTATGATACAGGGACTAATGCCGGGTATCATTTCCATGGTAAATACTCAGATAACTTTCATATCTGGAAACGGCAATCTCTCCTTCATGAACCGCTTCTAAAACGGCGCATCCGGGCTCATTTACATGGCGGCAGTTATTAAACCGGCAATCGTGCGAAATCTTAAAGATCTCAGGAAAAAAATGGCTCAGTTCTTCTTTTTCAATATCAATGATGCCCAGTTCCCGTATACCGGGTGTGTCGACAATAAAACCACCCTGAGGCAATTCAAACATTTCGGCAAAGGTGGTGGTATGCTGTCCTTTATCGCTCCATTCAGAAACTTCACCGGTACGCAGGTTCCGGTTTGGCAGCAGGGCATTAATCAGACTTGATTTTCCAACACCGGAATGGCCGGATATGAGCGAAATCTTATCTTTGATAAGATCCTGGATAACGGGGATATTGGTTCCCTTTAAGGCCGAAACTTCGTAACAAGGATACCCGATCGACTCGTAAATCTGCTTAAAATCCTGTAGAATTTCCAGCCCTTCGGTACTAAAGAGATCGAGTTTATTAAATACAAGCACCGCGGGTACATCATAAGCCTCGGCTGTTACCAGAAAACGATCGATAAAACCAAGAGAAGTACGGGGAGATGCCAGGGTAACCACCAGAATAGCTAAATCCAGATTGGCAGCAAGGATTTGCGCCTGTTTACTCAGGTTAATGGATTTACGGATAATATAATTTTTACGCGGACTCAGGGTATGAATAAGTCCGGTAATACCATCCTTTTCCAAATCAAAATCCACCCGGTCGCCCACGGCAATCGGGTTGGTTGTCTGTATTCCTTTCATCCTGAATTTACCTACAATACGGCAATCGTAATGTTGGCCGTTATCAGCTAAAACACTGTACCAGCTTCCGGTAGATTTTATAATTAATCCCTGCATATTTGTACAAAGGTATAAAAACATTTTCGCGTGGTAACAGCTCCTGTTGTAAAACCGTTTCCTCGCTACCAAATAAACCTGCCTGAATACAGTTAATACAAATACACGGTCATTTTTAATTACAAAGAACAATTTGGTTTTTGGTATTTATTTTAATCATTTTTCATTCAACAACATGATTTATTGGCATTTTTAAAATAAATATCAAAAAGTATTTGCATTTTAAAAAAATATTCTTCTACTTTACGGTGTACAAAGTACACTACGAACAAGATGATTTTTAACACTTCAATTATTACAATTATTATTACAACCACCGGTATAAACCAGCGGGGCTAATTTGTTGTAAGTTGAAAAAAGCATAAACACAAAAAGCGCCCCGCAAAACGGGGCGCTTTTTTTTTAACATGAAAAAAAAGAATTCTGTATAAAGAATACAGTTCTAAACCTCTAAAACCAACAAAATGAAAGTACTTAAATTCGGCGGCACATCCGTAGGTTCG
>JASLGV010000119.1 GCA_030149995.1 Pedobacter sp. | reverse complement strand
TATTCAACAACCGATGCAAACCTCAGTGCAGAAAGCCCTTTCTCAAATGGAAATGGCTACGCATACCTGTCTGGAAATTATTACCATACCAATGGCTTTAATGTAAATCCATATCTGGAAAATGGAAAAACTGCCCCACCTTACAACAGCTTAAGCTTACAGGGCCGGGCCAGGTACCGGATCAGTAAAGGCAGTGCCTTAAATTTTACCGCCCGCTATGCAAACCGAAACAGTACCATGGATCGCAATTACGGCGCCATGCCTACCCGCGACGTGCTCGACGAAAAGGATCTCAACGCAACCCTATCGATGGAAAATAACCTTGACAATGGGCAACGGCTCATCAGTCGCTATTATTTCACCCGTTATTCAAGCCTGCAGGATGTTAAACTCATGCAAAACGGGAACCTGCTGCAACAAAATAATTTTACCGAATACCGTCACCGCGGCGAAGTGCAGCACAGCTTCAAATTAACCGATCCGTCCATCACCATCAGTTCTGGAATTGGCGGCGAATACCAGCTTAACAAGGCCGAAACCAACGATGCAGGCGGTAATATGACCAATTATTTTGCCTATAGCCAGGCAAACTGGGAACCTTCTGCTACATTTAGTGCTGTAGCCGGACTTCGTTACGATGGCAACAACATTTACGGTGGCCGTCTCAATCCAACTGCCGGACTTAATTACCAGCCGCTCTCCTGGCTCGGACTTAAAGCATCGGTAGGCACCGGTTTTAAATCGCCTACTTACGCTCAACTGTATCAGCGTTTTACCAATTTAAGTCAGGGATATACCGTATTGGGTGCCAACAACATCCAGGCAGCTATTGCCGAGATGAAAGCTGCCGGCGATATTCAGCAAGTATGGTCAAATGCGGCAGAGGTAACAGATTTAAAGCCCGAAAGCTCTGCTTCTTATAACCTGCAGGTAACATTAAAACCCTATAAAAAGCTCGAACTGAGTATAAATGGTTTTTACAACAGCATTCATAACCTGATTATATCACAACAAATTGGCATTAAAACAAATGGCGCCCAGCTATTTTCCTGGTTCAACATTGCCAATATGTATTCAAGAGGACTGGAAGCCAACATCAGCTGGCAACCCCTTAAGGGATTGAGTCTTTCTGCCGGTTATCAATACCTGGATATGAAAGACAAAGCAGTAATCAGCGCCATTAAAAACGGAACCGGCGCCTATGCAACCGTTAGAAGCAATACAGGTATCCGTGCCGCCACCACTTCCGATTATTTTGGATTACCCAACCGGAGCAAGCACATGGCCAATGCACAGATAGGCTATTACTACCAGCCCTGGGGCGTAAACCTCTCGTTAAGGGCCGTTTACCGTGGTAAATATGGTTTCCTCGATATAGACAACAACGGATATATAGATCCATACGATGTATATGTAGACAGCTATATCCTGGTAAATGCCGCTGTACAGAAAAAACTGATGAACAACCGCCTTACCCTGCACCTTACAGCAGATAATATTGGCAATTATACAGACTACCTGATGCCCAACCAGCCTGGCAGAATGATACTGGCCGGCTGTACCTGGACATTTACACAAAATAAAAACGCTAAATAATGACATACACAACCTTAAAAAAGTACCAGGGCCCCATCCTTATTTTTCTGATGTTTTTTACGCTGCTTAGTTGTAAAAAAAGTTCGGAGAATGTTCTGCCCGATGGCGCCAGCACTTATATAAAAGATTTACCCGGCGATACACTTGCTTCTATGGAAGCAACACCCGGAAAAGAATTGCGTGGTTTTTATCCGCTCCTGTTTAACCTGAGCGACGGCCGTTCGCACTTAATCAAAACCAAGTCTGATTCTGCCGCCTATTTTAAAACCAACCAATGGGATCTGGCCTTTACCGGCCCATACAACAGCGAAGTATACCTCAACAATGCCAACTTCGAGTACAACCCCGGTTACCAGGGCCCGGCAACCCATACGGCCATCGTAATGCTCGAACAAAATTACGATACCATCAATACCGCACCAGATGATGCGCTGTTTGATAAAAGTGAAATCACCAAAATTGGATGGGCATCTTCTTCAAGTTCGGCCGGATGGTTCTTTTACAGCCTGAGTAACCACATCTGCGTACCCATCAAAAACCGGGCGTATGCACTTAGATTACCCAACGGAAAATATGCAAAGCTGGAAATACAGAACATTTACAAGGGCAATCCACCCGTCGTAACCGACCTGTTCTGGCCTGCACCATATTTAACGTTCCGCTATTTTGTACAGCAGGATGGCAGTAAAAACTTACGTACCAAATAACAAAAAATTAACTTATCCCACATCAGAAATGAATAAGCAATCCTTTAATTTAACAAAACGGTTTACGGCAGCACCACTTTTTCTCCTGCTTATGCTCATGGCCGCAGCGTGCTCTAAAAAAGATACGCCACAACCAGATCCACAACCTGAAGAAAAAACCAACCCAACCGCTTTTTATAAATTGCAAAGAGTAGAAAACTTTGCCGCTACCACAGATGATAATGCTGCTGTAATACCTGCAACTGTATTTTTCAGCCTTGAAAATAATGCCGGTGTTATTCCAGATTATGCAAAAACCAACAGATGGGACATTGCATTTGGCGGCTTGTATAACAGCTTTTTAAGTGGCAACAATGGCAGCGACAAATTCAATTATGGCTACGGGGCAACTGGAAAAGGCGGTATACTTATCTTAACCAAATCATTTGACAAGGTAACAGATGTACCTGCCGATGCCGATTTTAAAACGGTTTCGGATGTAACCGGACCAGACGATGCGGGCGATTATGGTGCAGGAACAGGCTGGTATTTATATGATTTTAATGGTACCCGCGTACGCGATGGTGCTTACAGCAACCAGCACATTGCCTATGCATTAAGCAATGGCCTTACCCTTAAAAATGGTACACAACTATCACCCCGCACGGTGGTTGTCCGTACCGCCAAAGGCGATTATGCCAAAATCAGGATGATCAGCTGTTACAAAGATGCATTCTCCATTGAAAAATGGAGCAGAGATGTACCCCACATGTATTTCACCTTTGAATATGTAATGGTACCTGCAGGAAGCAAAAAATTTGAAATTAAATAACCAACCCTAAATGAAACTTAAATACATTCCCTTTTATCTCCTTATCATCTTACTGATAAGTTTTACTTCCTGCAAAAAAACAATTGGGTTGGATCCCCTGCCCCAAAACTTGATTACGGAATATAAAATCACTTCTATTGAAGGCGATATTTATGGCGCCGTTAACGAAAGCAATAAAACCATTACCGTGTACCTGCCCGTTTATTATAAACTGGGGGTTATTGATCCGATTATTAAAGTATCGGCAGGGGCTAAATTAGATAAAGAAGTATTACCTGTAAAATTAGACGATACCACGGTAAGCTATACCGTAGTTGCTGCAGATCATTCGAGCAGCACGTACAAACTAAGTATTGTAATGCAACAGCAAACACCTTTGTTTATTTCTAACGTAAACAGCAGTTACTTTGCGCCCAATACAGATTTAAGCCTTGGCGGTAACTTCTTTGTATCGAACCCCACAGATGTGCACGTAACCCTCGTTGGTGCAGACGGAAAAGAAACTAAAGAATTACTACCACACTGGAGCGGCTACGCCATTTCACAAAATGGAGCCTTAAGCGGCTTAAACAGCGTAACCATTCCGGCCGATATTGAAGACGGTACTTACAAGGTAAAAGTTAAGATATTCTCACTTAGCGCCCTAAGTGAAAACATCGAAATTAAACATCGCCTGCCAGGTTTTGCCATTTTCGGCATCACCACCAAGATAGGCAATACCTTTAAAATCATTGCGGCAGCCAACACCGTTTTTCAAAACTTTACAGCCTTTACCGGCACCATTAACGGGGTAACCTATAAATTTCCGATCGTATCTTATACACCAACAGATGCGGTTATTCAACTACCTGCTGAGTTAAAACCTGGTGTGTATGATGTAACATTTACCGGCACTTTTACCGGCTGGCCAAATGTTTCCATCCGATCGGCCTTAACCATAACAGAATAATCCGGGGGAAAAATCCCTTACACTATAGATAAATTAAAAATTAAATTCTTATGAAAAAAACAATTAAACTCTTAAGCTTTTTAGCCATTGCAGCAATCACAGTAAGTTCTTGTAAAAAAGATTCGGCAGAATCTGGTGCACCGCTTGCTTTAAACAACACCAAAGCCGCTACCGTTGGAACGGTTTACACCGGTGCTTTTACAACACCTGTTTCAGACTTTCCTGGCTCAGCTGGTAACTGGGGCACCACCTATTTCGATTTAGAAAACAATACAACGGTTACGGCTTCAGCTGCGCACCAGGCCGTATTTAACGGTGCCTGGGACGGTGTAATCAATGCAGGTGCAGATTACAAACTGGCTTACAAAGATATCGCTGCACCAAATTCAATCACTTTAGATAACTTTAAGTTACAAGATGCTGATGGAGCGACAAATGTAAACTCACTGGGCTACAATACGCCAGGACCAGGGTGGTACATATACGACTTAGCAACACACACCAATGCTAAAGTACCAAACCGTTATGTAATTATTTATGAAGGTAATTCGATTGGCGATGGTGATGTATACGCGGCACAATTGATTACAATCGGAACCAGCTTAGATGGAACAAGCGGTAAATACTTTGGTAACGTATCGTTTAAATTTAAAAAATTAAACTAAACAACGCTATACAGCAGATCAATTAGCACAGAGCAGAGACAACCGTCTAAAAGTATGCTCCGCTCCGCGCAAATCAATAAGGCTTGCATAGCAACCCCGGATTATTAAAACAATAACCGGATGCAAAATTATCAAAATAATTTACATCCGGTTATTTATATGCCTGTGTTTAACATATTACCGGCTAAAAAGCCACTAATCATCAGCTATTTAGCATAAATAAACACAACTAAAAGAAACAAAAATGAAAATTAACACCTTATATACCGTTAACCGATTGTTTAGACTAAGCGCTTTGGTACTGGTATTGGCACTAAATGCCTGTAAAAAAGAATATACGCCTTTCCCTTATAATAGCATTGAAGATTTCAATCTCAAAGTAACAGATGGCAGTACCTTAACCGCCAGCATTGTTAATCAAGACATTTTTATCTACTGGCCGCCTTTTCAAAATGTGCCAGATAGTATAAGCCCCAATATTACGCTATCACAGGGCGCCAGTATTGTACCGGCTTCTGGTAAAAAAATACCTTTAAAAACCGGTTTTACTTATACGGTAACCGCCCAGGATGGAACGGTTAAATCTTACAAATTACAACCGGTTATCAATCAGCCTTATTTTGAAGATTTCACAGTTTTGGGTTCAACTACCTATAACACGTCGTTATTGTTCAGATACGGCTCAACAATTAGAATCAACACAACCGGTTATTTATTTACCGATACCAGCAAAACACATGTATACATGCTGGCGAAAGATGGCAAACAATATAAAATGCCAATCGAAAGTTTAACCAGCACCAATATATCCAGTCCGGTTGTCGCTGCCGATAATTTCCCGCCAGCAGGAACCACCTTTAAACTCAAAGTAGAAACAGGCATCCGCAGCGTAACCAGCACCAGCGAATACACCATTGCACCGGTTGAGCCAAAGATTATTATAGGTATGTTTACAGCACCAACCATCAAAAAAGGTGGTACCCTTACCTTAACCGGTGTAGGCGATGCCAGTTATTTTACAGCCGCCAGCATGGCCACCAGTACTGCA
>JASLGV010000103.1 GCA_030149995.1 Pedobacter sp. | reverse complement strand
ACCAGGTACAGAGGTTTCTGCATGGCCATCTCTTTTTCAGAACTGGGCTAAAAATAATGGTTTCTGGTAAAGAGGTCAATCTTTGATTTTCATAATCTTCAGGATGAAATTCATAATTGAAAGTTTTGATGAAGTGGTAATTTTGTAACAGAAAAAAGGAAAAAATGTTAAAAACGCTCGATGCGCATAAAATTGATTTGCTGAGAAATGTAGAAGATCTGCTGCCGGTAACGCATTTGTATTTCGAAGACTGGAATATACGTGTAGTAAGCCGCCAATCTGATCCTTGTAAGAATTACCTTTCCCCAAACAGGAGGGATTTTTACAAAATTCTTTACATCTCAAAGGGCGAAGGAGTGGTTACAATCGGTACGCAAACGTACTACATCGATAAACCGACCATTGTTTTTCTCCATCCAAATGGGATTATTTCCTGGCGGAATTTTAGCGATCACTCTGACGGGTACTATATGTTGTTCAAGAAACGCTATATGGAAAAGCAGCCCATTCTGAAAGCAGCCATGGATAAATATGAACTTTTTCAGAAGCCGGAAAGGAATGTAATCCGGCTGGAAGAAGAACACCTTCAGATATTCGATGCACGGTTTGAAGAAATGATGCAGGAAATAAATGATCCTGATGAGCTGACGGACGATCGTTTACAGACTTACATGCAGCTGCTTATGATTGAAAGCGTAAAAGTGGCGAATTTTCCCAAACCAGATATGGTAACAGAAGAATACCGGCATGTGCACGATTTTTTTCAGCTGCTGGAGACTGAAATGGCTCAGATAAATGTACACAATCCAATTAAAATTAAAACAGCCAAAGAGTTTGCACATTCGCTTTCCATTCATCCAAATCACCTGAATGCGCTGCTCAAAAAACATACTGGCCAGAATGTGAGTACACACATTAAAAACAGATTATTAGAAGAAAGTAAGGTTTTGCTGATTCAGACCGAATGGAGTTTGCAGGAAATAGGGTATAGTATTGGTTTTGCAGACCAACCGAATTTTAACCAGTTTTTTAAGAAAAACAGCGGCATTACACCGCAAAACTTTCGCAGAAGTTACCAGGGAACACAACAACAACAATAAGAAATATTTAACCTTAAAACTATGGTACAAACAAAAGGATATGCAGCACAGCACGCAAAGTCGGGGCTGGCTGAATGGGATTTCGAACGTCGTGAAGTAGGACCGAAAGATGTGCAGTTCGATATTTTATTTTGTGGTGTATGTCACTCAGATTTACATCAGATTAACGACGATTGGTTTCCGGGGATCTACCCAATGGTTCCTGGCC
Organism: Pedobacter sp.; assembly: GCA_030149995.1. GTDB lineage: Bacteria > Bacteroidota > Bacteroidia > Sphingobacteriales > Sphingobacteriaceae > Pedobacter. The sequence goes on along the minus strand of JASLGV010000103.1, from coordinate 2,521 downwards.
ATGAAATTGTAGGCAGGATTGTAAAAGTAGGTGCCGATGTAAAACAATTTAAAGTAGGCGAGCTGGCAGGTACTGGTTGTATGGTAGACTCTTGCCGCGAGTGCCAGAATTGTAAAGATGGCCTCGAACAGTACTGTGCACACGGTAACGTTCAGACCTATAACGGTATTAATAAATATACCGATAAAATGCCTACATATGGCGGTTATTCAAAAACAATTGTAGTAAATGAAGATTTTGTTTTAAGGTTATCTGAAAAACTGGATCTGGCTGCTACAGCACCTCTTTTGTGCGCTGGTATTACAACATATTCGCCATTGCGTCATTGGAAAGTGGGTAAAGGGCATAAGCTGGCTGTATTGGGCTTAGGTGGTTTAGGCCACATGGCTGTAAAATTCGGCGTTGCCTTTGGTGCAGATGTTACGGTATTAAGTACTTCGCCTAAAAAAGAAGAAGATGCTAAAAGACTGGGTGCACATCATTTCGTTGTAACCTCAGATGAGAAACAATTTGAGGCAGCAAAGGGTACTTTCGATTTTATTCTCGATACGGTGAGTGCCGAGCATGATATTGCTTCTTACCTTTCACTGCTTAAAACCAATGGAACCCATATTTGCGTAGGGGTACCGTCTAAACCTTCGTCCATACCAGCTTTTTCTTTACTGGATGGCCGCAAAAGCCTGGCAGGTTCCGGAATTGGTGGTATTCAGGAAACACAGGAAATGCTTGATTTCTGTGCGGAGCATAATATTGTTTCCGATATTGAACTGATTAACATCAAGGATATTCACCAGGCATACGAACGTATGGAAAAAGGAGATGTACGTTTCCGTTTTGTAATCGATATGGCAACTTTATAGCGAAATTATTTCGCCTGTTGGAAAAGTCTGGAGCTAACCCTCCGGACTTTTCCTTTTTGAGCTTATCCAAAACCCATTCTTTGAAATTCATAAAATAAAACCTCGCTTAAGCGTATTTTAAATTTTAAACTGATCGGATTATTTATCCCTTAAAGTAGCACTTTAAGGGATAGATTTTACGCTTTAGTAGCGGCTTTAGGAAAGAGAGGCTCTTGTAATTTGTTTTTGCTCTATCAGGTTACGAAGCAGGATCATCAGAATAGCCAGTATACCGAAAAGTAAGGTGAGCCATGGTGTATATTGTACTCCATAGTTGGCAATAACCATTCCGCCAAGCGTGGTACCTACGGTAATGCCCAGATTACCAAATGAAGTAGCCAGGCTATTGGCAAACTCAAGTGCTTCGGGGGCCGAAGAAATCATGTAGGTAGAAGCATTCAGGAAACTGGGCGAATACATAAAACCCCAGAGCCCGATTACCACAACACTTGACCAGGTGTTTATGCCAGAGAAATACAGCAACACAGGTATAAAAATGGTTCCTGCAAGGAAGAAAAGAGTGGTGTGCCTTACACTTTTGTTAAGCAGCTTACCTGCAATATAAGTAGACAGTACCCCGATTAATCCGAATATAAACATCATATAACTGACCATGGTTTCGTCCATGTTTTTTGCCTTATTCAGATAATCAGCAAAGTAACTGTAAGTCGAAAACCAGGCAGCAATCATAAAGAAGTTCATGGCTGTACTGATGATAAATACTGGTTTTTTGAGAATCCCCATCTGCGTTCCATAAGATTTTTTCTCCTGTACTGGCATTTTCGGTAAGCCAAAGTAGATAAAAGCTACTGCAAGCAAACTGACTGCAGCTTGTACCATAAAGGAAGTTTCCCAGCTTATCTTACTGGCCATAAAAGTTGCAAAAGGAACCGTGGTTACCATCGCAATGGCTACTCCGCTAAAAACAATACTCATCAGTTCGTTTTCGTTTGACTTATTTCCTTTGGATACAGCAACCGATAGGGCGGTGGCAATGTAAACCGGTTGCAGAAATGCCGGTAGCATTCTAACCAGAATCAGGATCCAGAAAGGAGGCGAAAAAGAAGAAACCACTCCGGTGATGAGAAAAATAAATAAAGAAAGCAACATAATCTTTTTCCGGTCAAACCCCGAGGCAAGCAAAGTCATAAATGGACCCGTTATGGCGATAACCAGTGCAAAGGCACTCAGTAAAATACCGGCCCTGTCAATACTGATTCCATAACGGGTGGCCAGTTGAGGCAGGATACCAATAACGCCAAATTCGGTGGTTATTACACCGATAAAACCCAGGCATCCAATGTATGCGTATTTTTTCATTTTAATCTGTATGCGTTTTAATAAATTCCACCATATCGAGCATCAGCACTTTGGTGTCTTCCACCAGTCCGCCCATGTGTAAGAAACCATGCGTAGTTCCTTTGTACAGGAGCCGTTTTACCGGTACCCCGTTTGCCCGTAACTTTTCTGCATAGTGTATGGCTTCATCTCTTAAGGGGTCGTATTCGGCAACCGCGATAAAGGTTGTTGGTAAACCTTCCAGATCATCGGCTAATACTGGAATGGCATCGGGGTGGCTGCGGTGTTCTTCTTTTGGTAAATACCATTCCCAGGCTTGAATA